>MFLZ01000022.1:0-24214 GCA_001781685.1 Candidatus Kaiserbacteria bacterium RIFCSPLOWO2_01_FULL_54_13 | reverse complement strand
CTCATAACAGGTCCTTGTTCCGCGTGGCCTTCTGAAGCGGTTCTCACGTTCGCGAAGCGCCTCAAAAAGCTCTCGGATTTGGTTGAGAAAAAAATAAAGATCATCATGCGCGTTTACATTCAGAAACCGCGCACAATCAAAGGCTGGCTTGGGCCTGTCAATCAGCCAGATCCGTACGCGCGTCCGGATATCGCTAAGGGCGCAGAATACTGCCGCGAGATGATGGTCGGAATAGTTGAGCTTGGGATGCCGATCGCGGACGAGGCAGTATTCACACATAACGCAAAAGGGTTTGGGGAGCTTCTTTCGTGGATGGCCATCGGCGCGCGGAGTGTCGAGGATCAGGAGCATCGCATCTTTGCATCAGGCTCGTTCTGTGCCGTGGGGATGAAGAACGGCACGACCGGCTCTATCGAGGTTGCGGTAAACGGCATTGTCGCGGCACAACACAGACACCACGCGGCGTGGGAAGGTTATCAGGTGGAGACGAAGGGAAATCCATATGCGCACCTGGTCCTTCGTGGCGGCTCGGGCGGCCCGAATTACGGCGTCGAGCACATTCTGGAAGCGAAGAAACTCTTTGAGAAACACAAGGTGCGCAATCCTGCAATTATCATCGACGCAAGTCATGACAATTCTAGAGTGGCTGGCGCCAAGGTTCCCACACAGCAGGCAATGGTCGTGAAGGAAATTCTCGCGCTCCGCCAGGTGAATCCTGAGATCCGGAAGCTCGTGAAAGGCTTCATGGTTGAGAGCTTCCTCAAAGAGGGAAGCCAGAAGATAGAAAGTTGTACACCAAAGACGATCGATCGTGGCGGGCTTTCGATCACCGATCCGTGTATGGGGTGGGATTCAACAGAAAAACTTATCAAAGAAATGGCAAAGTACCATGGTTAAGGTCTCTCCGAAGAGACTTTCGGTCAGGGTACGAGATACATCGTATCCGATTATTATCGGGACGCATCTTGAAAAGGAACTTATAAGTGCAGTGGAGCGCGAAGGAAAATCACGCGTTGCGATTATTGCCGACACGACAACGCGCAAACTCTTTAGCGGCCGCATTGCGCGATTACTCAAGAGGAAAGGCAGGTCGGTTGATGTGCTGAGTTTTCCCACCGGAGAACAAAACAAAAACATGAAGACGGTCGCGCGACTTCAGCACTCGCTTCTCGAGAAGCGCTTTGGCCGTGACACCCTCATCATTGCTCTGGGCGGTGGCGTTGTAGGCGATGCTGCAGGATTTGTCGCTGCGACGTATCTGCGGGGTGTGCCGTATATCCAAGTGCCGACGACGTTTCTCGCGATAGTCGACAGCTCGGTGGGCGGCAAGGTGGGGGTCGACACGAGGTACGGGAAGAATATGATCGGCGCCTTCTATCAGCCACGCGCCGTTGTCGCGGATCTCTCTTTTCTCTCTAGTCTGTCGAAGCAGCAGATCGTGAACGGCCTCGTAGAGACGATAAAGAAATTCATGACGAGCGAGAAACGTTCACTTCCGCTTGCGTTGAAGCTCGACCCGAAGCGTCCGCTAAAGATGCCGCGACTTCTCCAAGAGATAGCGTACCGTTCCGTGCGGATAAAGGCGCGTGTCGTCATGAGCGATGAGGAAGAGAAGAACGAGCGTCGCATCCTGAATTTCGGACACACCGTGGGACACGCGATCGAACTTCTCTCCCGCTATCGGCTCCCGCACGGCTTCGCAGTCGGCTATGGGATCCTAGTCGAGACGAAAATTTCAGAACTCTTAGGAGTTCTTTCTGCGAAGGACTGTCGTGCCGTCGTCTCTTATCTCGGTCGTTTCGGGATCGAAGCGTCAGCAATCAAGAAATATCCGGTTGGCAAGGTTCTTCAAGCCATCAAGGGTGACAAGAAGGCTCGCCGTGGTATCCCGCACTATGTGCTCCTCAAATCAATCGGCTCGGTATATACGAAGGGAGGACAGTACGCGCACCCCGTGCCTGACGCTGTCGTCAGAAAGGCATATCTATCGCTGCAAGGCGCTTAAAGTGCCGCGTGGCTGAGCTTTCTCGGAACCCGGATTTTTCTTCTGAAAAATCCTCAATCCTCGGCCTCTTCGGCCTGCGGGAGATTCCTCGAAAACTCAGCCACGCGGCAAATCATCAGGTATACTATGACGATGCAGGCGGTGCAGATACACAATGGCTTTTTCCTTGTCTTTGCGCGTGGTGAGGATTTCATGCCGACTTTGACCCGGTTTTGCGAAGAGCAGGAAGTGCACTGGGGGCAGTTCCAGGCGATCGGTGCTCTAGAGGATGTCGAGATTGGCTACTACGATCTTGAGAGCCGCGAGTATGTATTCAGAAATGAGGAAGGTCCCTTTGAAGTGGCGAGCATGGACGGGAACGTCTCCGAGATGGAGGAAGAAGAGCCCGTAGTGCATGCGCATGCTGTTCTTGCGCGTTGCGACGAAACTCTCGAGTGCATCGGCGGGCATCTCAGGAGCGCGCGCGTCCACTTAACACTCGAGCTCTGTCTGTGGCATGTGAGCCAGCCCTTGATTCGCGGTCGCGACGAGGAGACCGGATTGAATCTGATTACTATTGCCGTATGACTGGTACGATTACTGATGCAGAAGTTAAGCAGATTGAAAAGCGGGCTTTCGATATCCGAAAGACCGTGATTGAGATGCTCGCGGAAGCAAAATCTGGCCACACGGCTGGCCCCCTGGGCATGGCAGACATTTTTACCGCGCTCTACTTTCACGTCTTGAAGCACGACCCAAAAAATCCCGACTGGGCTCTACGCGATCGCCTTTTCCTCTCCAACGGACACATTTGTCCGGTGCGATACGCCGCGATGGCCCACTCAGGTTATTTTCCACTCGAAGAGTGCATGACCTTACGCAAATTCGGCTCTCGTCTGCAGGGGCATCCCGAGCGCGACATGCTTCCGGGAGTCGAGACGACATCTGGCCCCTTGGGGAGCGGTCTTTCGCAGGCGTCAGGCTACGCCCATGCCGCGCGGATGGATGGAAAGTCGTTTCGCGTTTTTTGTCTCATGTCGGATGGCGAACAGGAAGAGGGCAACACGTGGGAGGGCGCGATGTTCGCAGGGAAGTACCGGCTCACGAATCTTGTCAGCGTTATGGACAGGAACAATATACAAATAGATGGCAACACCGAAGACATCATGCCCTTGGAGCCACTCGCGGATAAGTACCGCGCGTTCAACTGGCACGTGATTGAGATCGACGGGCATAACATTCGCGAGTTCGTGGACGCGTGCGACGAAGCGCGCTCCATCAAGGAAAAGCCCACGCTCATCCTCGCGCACACGACGCCGGGAAAAGGCGTGCCCTCGATAGAGAACGACTACCGCTGGCACGGCAATCCTCCCGGCAAAGGCCCGACCGACAAGATTCCGGCGGATAAGCAAAAAGAGGTTTTTTTGGAGGAATTAGGACGGACTTCAAACATATGAAACCTTCTTTTCTAAAAGTGTATTCAGCGGTTGTTGTAGCTTACATGCTTGTTTTATTTACGGCTGTCTTTCTAAATGGCAGTTTCGACTTGCGTGTTTCGCCTATGGAACAAGCTCCAGTCATAATTACTATTTCAAAGTTTTTCTTTGCTGGCGGGATTGTTTCTTTTGGTTCATTGTTGCTTGTTGCATCACCATGGTTTGCAATCCGCTCTTGGTGGAACTTAAGATCTAACCCAGACTTGATCTGGTATGCAGTCATTCACTCGCTCTCTTCTATTATTCTTGTTGGCTCTCTGATCTCAGCGATGTTTACGATACTGTTTTTTATGGCTTTTTCCTCCGGATGATTATGATAAATCACAACGCAAAACTTGCAGAAAACATCTTCGACAAGCCCGACATGGCTTCGACACGCGAGGGATTTGCGGCCTTGTATCTAAAACGAAAATTCCCCGCCATTTCTGGCGGGGCCGCGGGAGAATCCCGAATGTGAGTTCATGATACCCCCTGTATATGAATTGTCAATGAGCAGTATGGGCATTAGAGTGAAGAGAATCACGTATGAATAGACCTCTTACGGCGGTAGGTCTTGTCTTTATCGCACTCGTTATTGTCCTATGGTGCATATGGACTTTCGTCCTTCTATATTTTTTCAGATCGGAAGGTAGTCCATATTCTCTGCTTACTTCCCCTGTCTCCTATGCTCTACTGTTTGCAATTCCCCCGATTAATTTCTTTCTGTCGCTATATCTACTTGCGGTATCGCTTAAAGCTCTTAAAGACAAGCCATATAGGATTTTTGACTTCATAGCGGCTATTGTTTCTGGTTCCACGATAGTTGCTGGCCTGGCCATTCTCTACTTTGTTGCCACATCATGATTAATCCCGACGCAAAACTTGCAGAAAATATCTTCGACAAGCCCGCGATGGCCTCGACACGTGAAGGGTTTGGGAAGGGCGTTGTCGAAGCGGGGAAGGCGGACGAGCGCGTCGTCGTTCTCACTGCAGACTTGGCAGAGTCGACGCAGGCGCATCATTTCCAAAAGGCGTTTCCAGAGCGCTTCGTGCAGGTGGGTGTTGCCGAGCAGAATATGGCGACAGTCGCCGCCGGCATGGCCAATTATGGGAAGATTCCGTTCATCACCTCTTACGCCGCGTTCAATCCGGGCAGGAATTGGGAGCAGATACGCACGACGATAGCCCTCAACAACGTGCCGGTCGTTGTCTGCGGGATGCACGCAGGAGTCTCGGTGGGGCCCGACGGCGCGACGCATCAGGCGCTCGAGGATATCGCAATGATGCGCGCACTTCCGCGCTTCACGGTTATTTCGGCGTGTGACTCCGAAGAGGGAAGAAAGGCGACGATTGCCGCGGCCCAACTCGGCACTCCCGTCTACATGCGCTGGGGGAGAGAGAAATCTCCCGTGATGACGACCGCGGAAACTCCGTTTGAAATAGGCAAATTAAACATATTATGGATGTCCGACATCCATAAATCGGATGTGGCGATCTTTGCAACAGGACCATTAGTGCACAACGCGCTTCTCGCTGCGCGCGAGCTTGAGAAAGATGGAGTTTCTGTCGTCGTCGCAAACGTGCATACCATCAAGCCTCTCGATGAAGAAACGATTGTCTCGCTCGCGCGCGGCACAGGCGCGGTTGTCACTGTCGAAGAGCATCAGATTCACGGCGGCCTCGGCGGCGCGATAGCAGAGCTCCTTTCAGCAAAAGCTCCGACACCAATCGAGTTTGTCGGCATGCAAGACAAATTCGGCCAGTCGGGCACGGCCGCCGAGCTCATCGAGCACTACGGCATGGGTACTTCGCACATCATCGCAGCAGCAAAACGAGTTCTTGAAAGACGCAGTACAATATCTGCATGAGTGTTGAGGATGGAAAAAACATTTCTCGTCGCAGGGCGCTCGGAATCATCGGTAAAAGCACGTTGGTAGCTGCGGGAGCAGCGGCAGGCATACTTGCTCTCAGACGGGATGAGTCAGGCGAGAAACCGAAGACTGACCAACGTGGCCGAGGCACGCTGACTCCCGAGGACAAAAAGCTCGAGCGCGTCCAGATGATCGACGTTCCTGCCTCGCTGCGAGGAAGAGTTCTGAACGATCTTTTCACACACTATACCGGCATTGCTGGTCTAGTTCCGGATAAGATTCGTGCTGATTTTCCTACGGCGCAGTTGCCCCATTTGTGGGAGGAGAAAAAGAAGCGATACGGCGAGACGGCTGTTGTTGAAGAGACACGGCGGACGCTAATTGAATCGTACGATCAGAAAAGAGCCGAGAAAATCGGGTGGCGCGAGTTCCGCGATCGTGGACAAAGCTCCGTCGACGTATCGCGCCGATCGCTTGATTGGAATGGCGTATCTAACCATTTCAATCTATCCGATCTCGACCTTAAGCTCTTGCGCGAATTTGAGCGTCAAATCGATGGCACGGCACTACTGGCATACGTTCTCACGGAACTCATGCCGGGCACTGATGGCGCACTTAATCGGGAGATGCTTGATTTCCTACTGCGTGTCGGCGGCCGCGAGTACCTTGAGAGCATTCCGTCTATTGGCGATGACAAAACATCAGTTGGGCCGTATCAATTTACAGAGTATGCAGTTTTCGACACCGGTAGTGAACGGAGAGGCGCGTCGCGAGTGAATCAGTACCTTCCCGTCAAGCTGCGTATTCCTGGGAGCGTTGCGAAGTTACGGGGCGACGATCACCACAAGGCCGCCTATCTATTTGCCATTTTCAACCTTGCGCAGCTTGTGCGCAAAATTGCCCCCGAGGACAAAAAGACTCTTCTCGGTCGCGCGGTCGACCTGCGACCTTCACTAGTGGAATTTGTTGCAACGGCTCACAATCTGCCTGCGATCGCGGTCCGGAATTTCCGCAATTATCTCATCGCTTTTCTTGGCCGCGACCCACGTCCGAAACGGAAAATATCTCTTGCCAAGAAGGAAGGTAAGAAGGAAGAAAAGACCAAGGCAGAAAAGCATCCACCAATCAAACTTGGCACTGGTGCAGATTACCTTGAGCATGTGCGGGCAGGCGGCATCGTCTGGAAGTATGCGCGAAAGACGCGCGCCAACTACCGGACGCTTCTGAGGTCATAACGCCGCTGCTTGGAAATCCACAGGGCGTTTTGCGTACCACTCTTCAATTTTTTCGCGCGGAAGCAAGCCTTTTTGCGCGCCGACTTCTTGAACGACCGACATTGAATTGATGAGCCCGCGCATGAGAGCTTCCGGAAGTGGCATGTCGAGTGCGAGAAACGCGACAGTTGTCGAAGCGGTCGCGTCACCTGCGCCGGTGCGCTCAAATGGGGGCTTCGGGTCGGGATACATCGGGATGTGGAAGATACTCGTGCCGTCCATCGCAGAAAGACCATTGCGTCCGTCGGTGACAACGGCAATCTTGGGGCCAAGGCTTCGGATGCCCGCGAGAAGTTTTTTCTCGTCGCGCTCCTCGATCTTGAGAATTCTCTGCGCTTCTTCTTTGTTGCAGAAGAAGATCTCGGTGCGCGAGTAGATATCTTTGAGCGTGTCCACTCCAAGTTTCATCTGAAATGTGCCGGGCTGGAAGGCAACTTTGACGTTCGGATGCGCGAGAAGGTAGCGGCCGATTTCCTGGTGATAGGGAAGGGAATTATCAGACATCGAGGAGAGGTATATCCACTTCGGCTCGAGGGGAAGCTCTGGCATCGCGTAGTGGTACTCCTCGTGCTTGATGAGGATGGTGCGGTCGACATCGTACCAAAGCACGTAGTGGTAGTTGGTCTTCGAGCCTTTTTCTCGGACGATGAGCGAGGTGTCAACGCTGTTTTTGTTGAACCATTCGATGCAGTCGCTGGCATATTGATCGTCGCCCACATAGGCGCGTAGCGCGCTCTTGAGGCCTATGCGCGCGCACGCGACGGCGGCGTTTGCGGCATTGCCCACGCCAGGAAGCACCTCGACGGATTCGTACGGGATCTTATCGGCATACTTTACGCACAGCTGGCAGTGTTCGCCATGCACATCGCATGTTTTCGTCGCCTCCTTGAGTTTGATAAAGGCATCGATTGTCGTGTCGCCGATCGCAAGCACATCTATTGCTCTTACCATGGTAAATACTATATCATTCCTTTGAAGCGATATGACTGCAGCCGCAATGGAAGAGGTGTTGCGCGGAGCCGGTTTTGGTGCTGAATTTCGAAAATTGCGAGATAGTTTTCGCACGCCGAAAACACTCGCAAAATTAGGTGAAGGTCGCCTAGACAATATTCTCACTGTTGAGTGGACTCAACCGCCGCATCAGTGGACCGTCGACGATCTCAAGTTGATACTTCTCGCAGCAGCAAAAGACCCAGAGCGTGATGCTGTTGAAATCCAATTTCTCGCGCCGAGTACGCAAAAAGAGGCGGGAGATGCTTTTGATGCTTTGCTCGCCCGATTGAAGGTCGAAGGATTCGAGCCTGATAAGGTTCAGTTTGTATGGAATGACCTAGGGCATCGAGCGCGGATAGGTCTGTTCGCCGTTTTTGAGGTAAGAACAGCTCCAGAGGATTGAATGACTTTGTTTCTTGCATCCTTTTGACTTTTGCCCTCTGACCTAGTATTTTGTTGTCCATGTTAGCCCTTGAAGTCAAGGCACGCGACGCGAAGGAATCTGCAGATGCACTGCGGAAGCAGGGCGCCGTTCCTGCGGTATTTTATGGTCCTAAGGATAAGGCAACCTCGATAGCCATTGATGCCCTGAAGCTCGAGCATCTCTGGAAGGAGGCGGGCGAGACGACGGTCATCACCTTGAAGGGGGTGGGAGAAGACAAAGACACACTGATTCACGATGCGCAGTTCCATCCTGTGACAGGGAAGCTTCTCCACGTGGATTTTTATGTACTCGAAAAAGGCAAAAAAGTGAAAATCAAAATCCCCCTTGAGTTCGAGGGGCAGGCGCCCGCGGAGAAAGCCGGCCATATCGTGGTCAAAGTTCTCCATGAAGTCGAAATAGAAGTTACGCCTCAGGAGCTTCCGCGCAGCCTCTCGGTGGACCTCTCTAGCTTAACGAATGTGGGTGATCACATAATTGTGCGAGATATCAAGCTCCCGCCGAGCGCGACCTTGATTACGCATGGGAGCGAGATTATCGCCTCGGTCAAGGAGTTCAAGGAAGAGGTGGCAGAAGTCGCACCGGCGCCGGAAACAGTCATCATCGGCGAAGAGAAGGTGGAGGGTGCCGTCGTCGAAGGCAAGGCAGCGGAGGCTCCCGGGGAAAAGAAGACCGAGAAAAAGCAGGAATCGAAAAAGGAAGCGGGAAGTAAGTAATATTATTTCATGCAATGCGAGGGCCACGCGCGGCTCTGGTATACTTTTTGGAATGTCCGTCCGAAATTCATTCGGAGTGTTGTTTGTGTTGCTGTGTATGACGAGTGGGACAGTTGCTCTCCTTAGCCCGGTTTTTGCGGGAGCGGAGACGCTGGAAGAGCGACGCGCACGCTTGGAGCAAGAGCTTGTCACGATCGAGCGCGACATTGTTGAAAAGCGCGGTGTTCTCTCAGAAAAGCAGAAGGAGCGCACGTCCTTGGAGCGGGATATCGCGATTCTCGACGGTCAGATTGCCGTTGCGCAGAAGCAGATCAAGCACCGCGACCTCACGATCTCAAAGTTGCACAACGACATCGGCGAGAAGAAAACGGCGATCGGAGAGGTAGACAAAAAGGTATCGCGCAGCGAAGCCTCGCTCGCGCAACTCATCCGACGCACACGCGAGATAGACGACGTGTCGCTCGTGGAGCTCGTCCTCTCCGGCTCGCTCACTGATTTTTTTGAAGACGTTGATGCGTTTGAGACGCTCCAGAGGGAACTCGACCACTCGTTCGACGAGATGGCGGTACTGCGCGCGGACCTTTCGGTGCGCAAGCAGGCACTCGAAGGGCGTCAGAGTGAGGAAGAGCAACTGCGGCGCATCCAGGTGTTGGAAAAGCAGGCGATTGAGAAGCGTGAAAAGGAGAAGCAGCAAATTCTTACCGCGACAAAGGGGCAGGAAAAGATTTACCAGCAATTGATAGCGGAGCGGGAACATCAAGCCGCCGTGATTAGGTCGGCCCTCTTCGAACTTCGCGACTCGAAGGCAATTCCCTTCGGGACTGCGTACAACTACGCGAAGGAGGCTTCCTTAGCGACAGGGGTCCGGCCCGCCCTCATTCTCGCAATACTCCGCGAGGAGACGAATTTGGGAGAGAACGTCGGCACGGGCAACTGGAAAGTCGACATGCATCCCACGCGGGATCAGCCGCTTTTCGCGCAGATTTGCGCCGAGCTCGGAGTTGATCCGAATTCGATGCCCGTCTCGAAGAAACCTTCGTACGGCTGGGGAGGTGCGATGGGGCCGGCGCAGTTCATTCCCTCGACATGGGTGCGGTACAAAGATCGCATCGCGCGCTCGACAGGAGAAAATCCCCCAAGTCCGTGGACACCGCGCACCGCTATTTTTGCTACGGCGATTCTTATGGCTGATAACGGTGCGGACACAAGAGAGCGCGGGGCGGAGCGCCTCGCGGCCTTGCGCTACTTTGCCGGGTGGACCAATGCAAAAAGGGCAGCGTATGCGTTCTACGGCGACGACGTGATG
Source organism: Candidatus Kaiserbacteria bacterium RIFCSPLOWO2_01_FULL_54_13 (assembly GCA_001781685.1). Classification (GTDB taxonomy): domain Bacteria; phylum Patescibacteriota; class Minisyncoccia; order Phycocordibacterales; family UBA2100; genus UBA10103. Next base: position 14,153 of record MFLZ01000022.1, on the reverse strand, counting down.
AGCTTTGCCGACGAGTACCAGCGCGACATCGATATTTTGGAAGGGAAATGAGCGTAGCGAATATCTCCTTCTTGGACCCGCCCAAATTTTCGCACTGGGACGGAGTTGAAGTATTCAGTGTAATTGAAAATATTCTCAAGCTGTGATATAAAGACGCGCGAGCGAAAATTTAGGCGGGTTTAAGATTTTCTAAGCTCGCTGCGCTCGCTAAGCAAATCTAAAACATGAAAAAGGATATTCACCCTAAGGAATACCGGCAGGTGATTTTTGAGGATTCCACTAGTGGGAAGCGTTTTTTGATTGCCTCGACGGTAGCGGCCACAAAGAAAGGTAAGTGGGAGGATGGCAAAGAGTATCCGCTTTTCAACGTGGAGATCTCGAGCGCGTCGCATCCCTTTTATACCGGTCGGTCAACAATCGTGGACACCGCAGGCCGTGTTGAGAGGTTCAAATCTCGTCAAGCAAAGGCCAAAGCTCCAGCGAAGAAGGCAAAAAAAGGTAAATAACGACTCTGCGCCCCTTACCACTTTTGGAAGCATCCAAAAGTGGTAAGGGGCTATACTTTAGGCTCATGGCCGAACGTCAACGCATTAATCCCGAAGACTACGCCGACGACAGGCGTGTTTCGTATTTGGTAGATGAGTGGAAACGTCTGTCGCGGGCAGAGCGTGATGCGCGCGAACTGGTCGAGGTAGATCCTTCGATGCACGATCTTGCGCAGAAGGAGTTCGATGAAATCGAGGCGCAGAAAGACGCGCTCGTCGAAAAAATAGAAGCAATAGTGGGGAAAGAGGGGGAGCGCGAGTGGCCTGATGAAATTGTGCTCGAGATTCGTGCAGGCGTGGGCGGCGAGGAGGCCTCGCTTTTTGCTGAGGAGCTCGCGCAGATGTACCTCAAGTACGCGGAGTCGCGCGGGTGGTCGCGGAAAACTCTTTCTGAGTCGCGCGCGACATTAGGCGGCTTCAAGGAGGCGCAGTTTGAGATAAAGGGCGAGAACTGCTACCGCGAACTCCGATACGAGACTGGAGTACATCGTGTCCAGCGCGTGCCTGCTACCGAGAAAGCAGGCCGCATCCATACCTCTACCGCTTCTGTTGCTATTCTTCCCATCTATAAGCGCACGAAGATAGATATCAATCCCGCTGACCTCGCGGTCGAGACGTCGCGCGCCGGCGGAGCAGGCGGGCAGAACGTCAACAAAGTCGAGACGGCAGTGCGCATCATTCACAAGCCTACCGGCATTGATGTGCGCTGCACGTCGGAGCGCTCTCAGGCGCAGAACCGTGAAAAGGCACTGAAGCTTCTTGCAAGCAAGCTTCAGCAGATGAGAGACGAAGAGGAGGACAGGCAACGTGCGGCCGACCGGAAGGCACAAATCGGCACCGGCGACCGATCCGAAAAGATCCGCACCTACAATTTCCCACAGGACCGTGTGACCGATCATCGCGTCAAGGAATCGTGGTCGAATGTGCCAAAGATCATGGCCGGAAGTATCGGGGAGATTCTCTCAACACTCAGTGCGGGAGAGCAGGGAAAAAACGTTGCCACAAACGAGTGATTCTGTTAGTATCTTCGGGATTATGGCGGCAGACATTCAAACCTTATTTGATGCGGGGGCGCATTTTGCACTTCCACGCGCGCGCCGCCACCCCAGCGCCTCGACGTATCTCTTTGGCACGAAAGATCGCACTGACCTCTTTGATCTTGAGGAAACAGGGCGGCGCCTCGAGGCGGCGCGTGCGTTTGCGCGCGCAACCGTGGGGAAGCAGGTTCTCTTTGTGGGCGGCAAGCACGAGGTGGCGGAAATCGTGAGAGCCGCTGCGGTTCGCGCGGGCGCGCCACATGTCGCTGGTCGATGGATCGGAGGCACACTCACAAATTTCAAGAACATCCGCAAGCGTATTGATCGCCTTGAGAGGCTCATGGGTGAGCGGGAGCGCGGCGAATTGGAAAAGTACACTAAGCGCGAGCGTCTCCTGATAGACCGGGAAATCGACGAGCTTTTGGGCCGCTTTGGCGGGCTCGTTACCATGACAGAGCTTCCAGGCGCGCTTTTTGTGGTTGATACGCGACATGAAAATACGGCTGTGCAGGAGGCCAACCAGCTTGGCATTCCCGTGATCGGCCTCTCCAATTCTGACTGTGATTTTTCTCTCATTCAGTATCCGATTCCTGCGAACGATACATCGGTCAAGAGTGTGCGGCTTGTGTGCGAGGGAATCGCGGATGCATATCTTGAAGGGAAAAAAGTATCAAGTACCAAGCCTCCCACCGACGCTTTGGTGGGCGGGCAAGTACCAAATAAGGGATAAAGATTCAAGTATCAAGTTTTTGATACTTTTGATTTTTTCCGTTGATACTCGCTTGATACTTGATACTTGATGCCTGATACTTACTGTACATATGGCCGTTGACGCGACACTCAAAGCACTCCGCGACGCGACGGGTGTTTCTATAATGCAGTGCAAGAAAGCTCTCGAAGAAGCCGGTGGCGATATCGAGAAGGCAAAGACAATTTTACGCAAAGCAAGCACCACGCTTGCATCAAAGAAAGCTGAACGCTCGCTCGGCGCGGGTGTCGCTGCCGCCTACACGCACGCGGGCGGATCTGTCGTCGGAGCCGTAATCCTCGCTTGCGAGACGGATTTCGTCTCTAGGAACGAAGAGTTCCAGAAGCTCGCGTACGACATCGCCATGCATGTGGCGGCGATGAATCCGAGGTTTCGGTCACGCGACGATGTGACAGACGATGAAATGCAGGCTTTGCGTGAGTCTTTCGAACAGGAGGTCCAAAACGTTCCTGAAGCCGCGCGTGTGCGCGCACGCGAGGGTAAGGTCGATGGCTTTTTGCGGGAGAATGTCCTTCTCGAGCAACCGTTCGTAAAAGATCCAACGACAACGGTACGCATCCTTTTGGACTCTGCGGTGCAGAAATTCGGAGAGAAAATTGAGCTCGTTCGATTTGAGAGATTGTCGGTAAAATAAGTACTATGTGGCTTGCAACAAGCGCATTTCTTTTTTCCCTTGCCGGTATCGTTGGCCTCTTTGCACTCAAGGAATGGGAGACAAGGCACAATCGCAATATGGCTCCTAAGCTCCGCGAAAGGGCCGACGCGTGGGCCATCCGACTCAAGGAGCTTCTATTAGCGCTTCAGGTCGATGCTGAGAAACTTCCGCCTGAGATTCTGCATGTTTCTCGTATCGCGATCCACGAGGCGGCGCTCCTCTCTGCCGCGTTCCTGCGCTTCTTGGCACTTCAAGCTCATAAGCTCGCTGATTTTGTCTCGCACAAACGTTCGTTCCAGCGTCGCGCTCCACGCTCGGAATTCCTCAAGAAGGTCCTCGAACACAAAAATGGGGGAGGCGAGCGCAGCGAGTAACGCATCTCTCGGGTCGCGTTTCCGCCTGCTGGCGGAACACTCCCGCTCGGCCCGTCGGCCTGCGCGAAGACCCTCGAAAAGCATTACTCACTGCGCTCTTGAGAGGGGAGGGTAAAAAAGGCACAATAGGCTGACGCCACCATAGCTCAGCGGTAGAGCAGCTCACTTGTAATGAGCAGGTCGTCGGTTCAAGTCCGACTGGTGGCTCAGGTATACTACTTTGTACTATGGAGCGCGGACATATCCATCCTATTTCTTCCCTCATCCGCGAAGCGAACCGGATTTTTTTCGATATGGGCTTCACCTTTGCCGAAGGTCCGCTTCTCGAGAGCGAGTGGTACAACTTTGATGCGCTCAATGTGCCAAAAGACCACCCCGCGCGCGACATGCAAGACACGTTTTTTATCAAGGACGAGCAGGAAATGGTATTGCGCACGCACACTTCATCAGTGCAGATACGCTATATGGAAGCGCAGACAAAGAAAGGCATATCACCGCCGTATCGCGTGATCGTGCCGGGAAAAGTGTTTCGGAACGAAGCGACCGACATGACGCACGAAGCGGAGTTCTATCAGATAGAAGGATTGACGGTGGGGGAGGACGTGACGCTCGCAAATCTTAAGGGCACGCTCGCGCGATTTTTCCGGGAATTGTTCAAAGGTGCGGCGGTCGAAATTAGATTCCGGCCAAGTTTTTTTCCGTTCACCGAGCCGTCCGTCGAAGTGGATATGCGCGTGGTTGGCACAAACGTGCCCGATAAGTTGCGAGATAAGTGGATAGAGATAATGGGGGCGGGGATGGTACACCCGAATGTATTGAAGAATTGCGGTGTCGATCCGGCAAAATATCGCGGTTTTGCGTTTGGCATGGGCCTTGATCGTTTGGCAATTCTCCGTTGGGGAATTGACGACATCCGCCTCATGCACTCTGCCGACTTGCGGTTTGTGAATCAATTCTAGTATGAAATCTCCGGAAAGGGCAAAAGAAGTTATCTCGAGGTGTTTGTATATGTCGCTAGCCACCGTTTCGGAGCAAGGCAATCCAGGAAATGCTCCCGTTTTCTTTGCATACGATGACAAATACTGTTTCTATTGGGGTTCCTATAAAGATGCGCAGCATTCAAAGAACATACGCCAAAACGGAAAGACATACTTTGTTATCTACGACTCGACAGTGCCAGCGGGAAGCGGTAAAGGAGTTTACGTTCAGGCGGATGCAAAAGAGTTAAGTGATAAGGATGAGATTACGCTCGCCCACAAACTACTGTGGGACCGCCACACGGTTCCATACTGGATGATAGAGCAATTTTTCGATAATGCTCCGATCCGTATATATAAAGCAGTTCCTCAGAAGATTTGGATAAACGGTGAGGAGAAGGTTTGCGGGCATTATGTCGATACGAGAGAAGAGGTACACCTTATATGAAAATCTCAAGAAACTGGCTACAAACGTTTTTTGAGAAACCCCTGCCGGACGCGCAGGCGCTTTCCGATGCGCTTACGTTCCATGCATTTGAAATAGAGAGCGTCGACACTTCGACTTCGCTCAGCGCAAGAGGCGATGCAATTCTTGATGTGAAAGTAACTCCCAATCGCGGGCACGATGCACTCTCACATCGCGGAATAGCGAAGGAAATCTCAGCAATCCTCAATATTCCGATGGCGAAGGATCTCCCAATATCGGGAGATCGTAACTCCCGACATACACTAGAGCCGCAAACAGACGTGATTTCTGTCTCAATCGAGGATTCGAAGCTTTGTCCACGATTTACGGGGGCATACATACGCGGGCTCAAGGTGGGCGCTTCGCCCGAATGGTTGCGTGTGCGTTTGGAGGCCGTGGGACAAAAGACTATCAACAACATCGTCGACGCGACGAACTACGTGATGTTCAATATCGGCCAGCCGTTGCATGCATTCGATCTCGGTAAGCTGGGTAAAAAAAGAGAGTCGTATGCCATGACGATTCGTTTGGCGAAGAAAAGCGAAAAACTCATTGGGCTCGATGATAAAGAGTATGAGCTGACTTCGTCGATGCTTGTTATTGAGGATGCGAACGCGGGCAAAATCGTCAGCATTGCCGGAATAAAGGGCGGGAAGCCGACCGGTATTGATGAGACGACAACTGATATGTTTCTGGAAGCTGCGAATTGGGACGGTGTCACCATACGCAAGACTTCGCAGGCGCTGAAGCTTCGCACGGACGCCTCAGAGCGTTTTCAACAAGTAATCTCGCCTGAACTGGCTGCCTACGGCACGCGTGCGGCGGCCGATCTTATTGTGGAAATCGCTGGTGGTGAAATCGTAGGCTTTGTCGACGAGTATCCAAAGCCTCAGGACAAGCGGGAAGTCAGTGTGTCTCTCGAACAGATAAACGGTATTCTGGGAACAAAGTTTACGAAGGTCGATGTGGCTGATGTATTCAAGCGCCTCGACCTACCACATCACTGCGATGAGATGTCATCTCATTGCATGTTTATTGTGAAGGTGCCGTTTGATCGTCTTGATATTGTTATTCCCGAAGATCTTGCGGAGGAAGTCGGGCGCATTATCGGATACGATAAAATTCCTGCGGTTGATTTGTCCAAATTTCCCAAGAAGTCCGAGATAAACAAAAACTTCTACGCCGCAGAACACACACGCGAAGACTTGATATCAAAAGGATATTCCGAAGTATTCACGTCTGTCTTTGCCGAAAAAGGGGAGCGTGCAGTTGCTAATAAAGTGGGCGGCGAGAAGCCGTATCTTCGTACGACACTCGTGGACGGCCTCACTGAAGCGCTTGAGAGAAACAGTCGCAACAAGGATCTTCTGGGTCTTGAGGAAGTCAAGGTTTTTGAGATCGGGACGGTTTGGAAAGACGGAAAGGAAGCAATGATGATCGGTACGGCAGACTTGGGCGGTGCTCGCGAGGAGCCACTTCGGATATCGGGAGTTACGATCTCCCGATATGATGAGCTACCGATCTCGCCTACGAAGCGCTATACGTCGTTCTCGAAATATCCTTTCATTGTTCGCGACATCTCGCTGTGGGTTCCTGCGGGCACGAAGTCTGGGGAGATTCTGGAGATAGTCCGAGTAGAAGCCGGAGAGCTGCTCGTGCGCAGCGAGCTCTTCGACACATTTGAAAAGGGAGAAAAAAAATCTCTCGCGTTCCGGCTGGTGCTCCAATCTTTTGAGAAAACGCTCACCGATGAGGAAGCAAATGCCGTGATGAAGCGTATCTACACGGTGGTGAAAGCGAGGGGTTGGGAGGTGAGGTGAGCAGGCGTGTGTAGCTGATTGCGGACTAAAGCGCCATATTGCACTCTAGCACGTGGCCACGTGCTAGAGTGCAATACTTCCGCGAAGCACTCTTAGGTTAGGTGTGGATGTTTTCCTCTGTACAAGGAGGTCTTTTTTTGCTACACTAAACACACAAAACATGGCTAAAAAGAAGGTAAAAAAGGCAATAAAAGAAGCCCCCAAAACGGGGCAAAATAATTCAACAGGGTCGTATAAAGCGCAAGACATCACCGTCTTGGAAGGCTTGGAGGCGGTGCGCAGGCGACCGGGGATGTACATCGGCACCACGGGCGCGGCAGGCCTCCACCACCTTCTTGTTGAAGTGTTTGACAATGCGCGCGACGAGGCGATGGGAGGGTTCGCCAACGACATCGAGATCGCACTTCTTCCGGGAAACCGCGTGCGCGTGGCCGACAACGGTCGCGGCATTCCCGTCGACATCCATCCCAAAACGAAGGTCTCTGCGTTGGAGACAGTGATGACGAAGCTCCATGCAGGAGGGAAATTTGGCGGCGAGGGATACAAAGTCTCCGGCGGCCTTCACGGCGTCGGTGTCTCTGTGGTGAATGCACTCTCTGTCGCGGTTCGCGCTGAAGTGCATCGCGATGGAGGGAAGTTTTTGCAGGAATACAAAAATGGCGGAAAGCCTCTCGGTAAAACAAAAAAGATTGGTTCCTCCGATCTCCACGGCACGATCATCACGTTCGAGCCCGATCCGTCGGTATTTCCGGACCGCACTTATAATTGGGATACGATCGTCTCGCACATGCGCCAGCAGGCATACCTTGTGCGCGGGCTCCGTATTTCGATTCTTGACCTGAGGAATGCCGGCAAAGTTGATGACCAGAGCGTCTTTTACCTCCGGGAACTCTCGCTTGATTCTCCTTCGACCTCATTTTACTTCGAGGGCGGTCTGCGTAGTCTTGTCGCGTTCCAAAACCACTACCTCGAGCCGATACACAAAAACGTTTTCTATGTCGAGAAGGAGGAAGGAACTGTGCATGTCGAAGTTGCGCTCCAGTATGTGGACGATATTAGCTCGCGTATATCAGCCTTCGCAAACAACATCTACAACGCCGAGGGGGGCATGCACGTGACGGGTTTTAAGGCGGCGCTCACGCGCACCCTAAACGCTCAGATCAAAAACGGGAGCGGGAATGGGAAAGAGGAAACGTTTACGGGTGATGATGTGCTCGAAGGATTGACCGCCGTCATCTCAGTAAAGATGCGCGAGGTGCAGTTTGAGGGGCAAACGAAATCGAAGTTGGGAAGCGTCGAGGCGCGCGGTGCCACGGAGGCAGTCTTTAGCGAAGCCTTCGGAAGGTTCCTTGAAGAGCATCCTGACGATGCGCGAGCGATCGTCGGGAAGGTCCAGCTTGCGATGAAAGCGCGCAAGGCGGCGAAGGCCGCAAAGGATTCTATCCTGCGCAAAGGTGCTCTCGATGGCATGCAGCTTCCGGGAAAGCTCGCTGACTGCCAGAGCAGACGAGCCGAAGAAGCCGAGCTTTTTATCGTTGAGGGAGACTCTGCTGGAGGCACCGCGAAGATGGGGCGAGACAGGCGCATTCAGGCAGTGCTCCCGCTGCGCGGGAAAATCCTCAATATCGAGCGCGCTCGTCTCGACAAAATGCTCGCTTCTGAGCAAATCAAGAACTTGGTCGTTGCGCTCGGCACCGCTATAGGCGACATTTTCGATATTGCGAAACTCCGCTATCACAAAGTTATCATCGCAACCGACGCCGATGTGGACGGCGCGCACATCCGCACACTCCTCCTGACGCTCCTTTACCGTCACTTCCGGCCTGTGATCGATGGCGGATATCTCTACATCGCTCAGCCGCCGCTTTATAAGATTAAAAAAGGAAAGGATGTTGCGTATGCATATACCGACGCCGAGCGCGTGAAGCTCGCAGGCAAAGAAACCGAGGTAGAGAACACTGAACAGCAAACAGAAAACAGTGAAAGTCCAGAAGAAGACACGAGCACCAAAAAGTCATCCAAAGTTTCTGTTCAACGGTATAAAGGGTTGGGCGAAATGAATTCAGAGGAATTGTGGGAAACCACCATGGACCCGGCGCGTCGGATCTTGAAGCAGGTGACGATCGAAGACGCGCAGGAGGCCGACAAGATCTTCGATATGCTCATGGGCACCGACGTTCCAGCGAGAAAGTCGTTCATTCAGTCTCATGCAAAAGAGGCCACACTGGATATATAATCGTTGCGCTCGTTTAGCCAGCGCTCGCGAGGGATGCAGAACCAGTTCTCGCTTCTCTCGCCTCGCTTGGCTATAATCCAGGCATGAAAGAAGGCGGACCAGAGATAAACCGCCGCACGTTCTTCTTGGGCGGGGCGGCCGTCGCAGGTGTAAGCAGCCTTCTTGCGGTGTCGCCTGAACTCCGCAAATTGTTCGAGGCGGTCTCCTCGGCCGAGAAGTTGCGGGCAGAGGAACGGATCCGTGTCAATGAAGAATACGTCAAGACTGCCGTCACGTTGGCGCGAGAGAGGCTAAAAACCCCCGACCTAAGGCGCGCCTTGAGAGGTCAGGGAGAGAATCCTCTCGGTCGGATTTTGCAAGTCGTCGGGACTCCTATTGAACACGTTGAAGGTACGTCGTTCGACGTTGCGGAGCTCCATCGAAGGTATCCCGTGCAAATAGCCGGGCCCTCAAACAATTTTGTCTTCGCATCCGCATACGACAAATTTAATCGTGGCGGGTCGTACCATACAGTAGGCCATTCGAACGGCTTTTATTGGGGAGATGCTAAGCATATTATGGCGAATGCCCACACACTCTTGGGAATCAAAGAGCCTCCCCCGGGTAGGAGCGTTGATATGGGACTTCTGCGGCTTCCCCCTCGCTTGCATGCCAGATCGGAGGAGCAGATTATTCGCGATGACGGCACGCTCACCAATGCCGATATTCACGGTGCGCTTGTCGCGGTCGTCGGCATCGATCCCGGGGAGCCGACCTCAGATAAGGTGGGGCACAAGACATTCCTCGGAACTGCGTTTCGCATTGAGCCGGGTCTTGTTCGGGTGGGTGAGGGAGTCACCCAAACGTGGTTCGATCATTTTCGGAACTCTTTCGCAGTCGTTCTACCACCTGATGAGGATGATAGATCGGCGTGGGGTATGTCGGGCGCAGTAGTTTTCGCACACAAGGACAAATGGGAATTCGGTGGTGCGTATTGGAGCAGCTGGCCGACAAGGTTTCGGAGAGGAGGAGGACGAAAGATAATGACGCTTGGATTCTTTCACGGAATAGACGACCTTCGCGCCGAACTCAGGCGCCCGGATCTTCTGCGCGTAGACCTTTCCTAGTCCAAGTTCAAGTTCTTTAGTACGCGTACGGGTAGTACGCCGAGTACGGGTATTGCTGCGAGTACGGATATTGAGAAGTGTACGGGTACTGGTTGTAGTTCGAGGGGTAGGTCTGGTATTGGTAGTTGTACGGATAGGTTTGATACGGGTACTGCGGGTACGTGTATGGGTAAGAAACGGAAGAATACTGCGCTTGGTATGAGTAATTGCCTGCCTGGCCGGTAGGCAGGTAATTGTACGTACCGTAGGGGTACGGTGCATTCACGGATTGAGATGCATAGTTGTTGCTTCCGTTCGCGTCGGGTGTGGCGATTGAGATGCTCACGACTCCGCTGCGGCCCTGCGAGAATCGCAATGTGTTCACGACGTGCGAGCCGGGAGTGAGAGACGTCTGCGCGGGCGAGCTGTACGTGTATCCTGACACTGTTGGAAGCTGTGCGGTGAAGTAGTACGTGCCCGAGCGTGTGCCACCAACGTTTGCGATGTCGAATGTCACGACACCTTGGCCCGAGGCGTCGGTACTTGCTGAGATGATGTAAACAGAGAGATCAGCCGGCGTGGAAGGCCGGGATGTCGGCGCAGGTGTTGGAGCTGGAGTAGGACTCGGAGGAGTCAGAGGGGCAGGGGTCGGCGTGGTGGGCGTTGTTGGCGAGGGCGTGGGGGCCGGAGCGGATACCGGAGAGATTTTTACCGTAGCACTCCCTTGCGCCCTAGTACCGGTGGCGCCTGCCTGCGCCGTGCTCGTCGCGGCAGGCAGACCTGGCATGAAAATAATGGAAATTGGAATATCGAGCGCGCTGTTGCCCGAGAGGAATGGTGTGACGGAAACTCTCTTCTCTTCGCCGGAGACGGTGAAGGCTGCGCCGCAGGGTATGCCATTCATGATGTTGCCTGATGGGGCGGGCGTTTGGAATGCGAGTCCGCTCTCGCACCGGTAGAGAAGCGCGTACGTGCCGCTCGTCGGTTCGTCGTATTTCCACGACACGCTGAAGGGGATGCCCGAGGTCGCGCTTTCGGGTGCCGAGACTTCGATCACGGTATCGCTTCCTCCGAAGAAGGAAGAGAACCATCCGCGGGAAATCGAGGCAAGGTGTACGAGACCCCATATCACTACGACAATGAGGATGATGAAGCCGACAATGGCGAGAATGTTCGAGGCGAGGCTCGCCTTTGGCTCTTCAGGCACTGTGTATGGCGTGCGCGATGCACTCTGTTGGGGTTCGGGCATAGGTGTTTATTGAGTGGGCGCTAGGATACTACATATTTTCGCCTTGTCAACCCCTTACCACTTCGCGCGCGGGAAGTGGTAAGGGGTGGATTGACAAAACCTCAATAATACTGTACTCTTTTGGCCTTATGAGAAAGGTTTCTCGCGCTCCTGTGCCAGTCTTTATGGCGAGTACTATCGTCATCTTTTTCCTTTCGCTTTCCGCTGCGGATTCGGTCGGCTTCGTGCCGTGCTACCTCGATGGGACTTGTAATGGATCAGTCGCGCTCTCAAACCTTCCCGAACTCGGTGAGACACCAGTGAACAGTGAACAGCAAACAGCAAACAGTCAGCCAACGGTTCTTCCTGAGCGCATCGTGATTTCAGAGATCGATCTTGACCTCCCCGTGCAGAATCCGGAGACGCGCGACATCGCGACACTCGACGAGTTTCTCAAAGATGGGCCCGTGCGCTACGTAGACTCCGCGCGCTTGGGCGAAAAAGGCAACGTCTTGATTTTTGCGCACACCTCGCACTTGCCCGTAGTGAAAAATCAAATGTACAAAGCATTCAATCGCGTTCCCGAGCTCGAGGCCGGAGACTCTATAACGATCCAAGGTGATGGAAAATCCTACCTCTACACGGTGCGTTCGGTGCGCAAGGCGAATGTCGAGGATGCGCTTATCGATCTCTCGCCGACCTTGGGCCAAAAGCTTACGCTCGTTACCTGCGACACGCTTACGAGCAAGGATTCCCGATTCATCCTTGAGGCCGACTTTGTCGCGATGCTCTGAGTGTCAACTCCCATTACCAAATTGTTATAACTCGCGCCTAGGCTGATTTTATACCAATCATCATGCGATACACACTCATCAGCGTGCTAATCATAATTGGGCTCGCAGCGCCCATTGCTGCGTCGGCGTGCGATTATGGATGCTTCACGTACGTCGGGTATTCCGGAAATACCGGATATGCCGCGTTCGTTGGTTGTCCGTGCGCAGGCGGCGTGCCCGCGCAGGGAGGCTACGGAGTCTCGGGTGGCTATGGATACCCGAGTGGTTACGGAATGTCGAGCGGCTACGGCTTTCGCGGTGGCCTGCCTGCGCGGGCAGGCTATAGCACGCCGAGCGGCTTTGGCGTGCCCAGTGGTTATCCGAGATCAGTCGGCTATCCCATGCGCGTCGGATATTCCATGACGACAGGCTATCCCATGACGGCAGGGTATCCAGTGAGGACAGGCTATCCAGTAGCGGTCGGGAGGCCGGTCTCGGTCGGATATTCAGTGCCAGTTGGCACGCCAGCCATAGTCGGTTACTCGGCACTAGTTGGAACACCGATGGCAACCGGCAAAACTGCCGAGGTCGGCTACGCCGCACCGGTGGGGTATTGAAAGTTCTGCGGGAGAGGGGGAAAGTTCTTTGACAAAGTTAATGTGATAGAATGGCGGACATGACAAAGTTGTTACAGAAAGGGATAAACGCCGTGCGGGAGTTGCCGGCTGATCGCCAGAACTTGGCGGGTGAAGTGTTACTCGGTCTTGCTGGTGAGGATAAAAAACGCTATCGCCTGACGCCCGAGCAGATCGAGGACGTGAAAGGTGCAGTTGCCGAGGCCGACAGAGGAGAGTTTGCACGAGAGGAGGAAATGGCAGCCACGTGGAAGAGGTTCGGTCTATGAGCGTGCGGTATACGCCGCGCGCCCGTCGACATCTCGACGGCATTGCGGCGTTTATTAGCGCGCATAACGAGGAAGCCGCGCGGCGTGTCGGTGTGCGGATCCGGGAAACAATTGAACTTCTTGCCGAATTTCCACGCATGGGCCATAAGGGTACGGTGTCGCACACCCTTGAGATGGTTGTACCCGGACTGCCGTTTATCGTCGTATATCGCGTGGACTCAAATGGTGGTCAAGAAAATCTCATCGTTCTGGGCATTTACCATTGTGCGCAACTGCGTCCCGCGAAATCTCAGTAGGTTTGCAACTGCAGCCTTTGCACGTACTCAGTCATAGATTCCGGGTCCGCTAGTCGGCGCCAGTTGGAACACCGATGGCAACCGGCAAAACGGCCGAGGTCGGCTACGCCGCACCGGTTGGGTGGTAACGTTTCCGTAATCTCGCACTCGGCATCGGTATGGTATACTACCGCTCATGACAAAGACGCTTGAGAAAATTCTTCATCGAGCAGCACAATGGCCGAGCTATGCGCAGGAAGAGCTCATAGATATTGCTCGTACGATCGACACTGAAGTTGATAGTAGTGTGTATCGTGCGACACGCGACGAGCTAAAGGGCATCGACCGCGGACTGAGAGCGGCACATAAGGGACGTTTTGCGAGCAGGAAGAAAATTGATGCTGCCTTTGCAAAGTTTCGCCGTACATGAGGATCAGGTACACTGAACCTGCCCTCGAAGATCTCGAGAAAATCCGTGCGTACATCGCAGCAAACTATCCAGAATATGCCGAAGCGGTGGGTGCACGCTTTCGCTCCGTACTTCTGCGGATAGCGACGTGGCCGAAGAGCGCTCAAGAAGTTGCAGAGCGTCCGGGCGTGCGCGTCGCGCCCCTCATACGATACCCGTACAAGATTTTCTATCGGATCGAGAGAGGTACGATTGAGATACTGCATATTTATCATGGCGCACAAGATTCATAGTGCAATGCAAGTGCGGCCATGCCGCTCCGATCAGATATTCTGCCAACATCGGCTACGCGGTACCTATCGGCTATGCAGTTAATCTCGGCTACGCCGCGCCGATCGGAACGTCAATGACCATCGGACGTCCTGTAGACGTTGGCAGGCCCGTGGAGCTAGGCTACGCCGCTCCTGTCGGGTACTAAGCTTGGCGTTGCAGATTGATGTATTTCTCACCTACGCCTGCATAACCTCAGATACATATTGCACTCCTTCACGATGAAGGAGCATGCGGATTTTCAGCATTAATCGGGGCGTCAAAGGCTCT
>MFLZ01000021.1:17482-22928 GCA_001781685.1 Candidatus Kaiserbacteria bacterium RIFCSPLOWO2_01_FULL_54_13 | reverse complement strand
TCGGCGCAGGGCACACCGACCCTTCGGGGAAACACCCGGAGCCTGTTTTACGCGCGGATACTCTCTAGTTTTGCACAGCGGCCATAGATTTCTACACTCGCGGGCTTAGCCCGCGTTTTTTGTTTTGAGGATGTTTTTCTTGTCCACAGCGATATCCACGCGTTTTCCACGCTTATTCTTCACAAGAGAGTTGGCCTGCCGTGTGACGTGGGGCCGCGTTATCAACATCGTTATCAACATTTGCCCGTCAAGCCCGATGTTACCGATGGCATACACTACTTTGCAGTCGCTGTCGATGCGTGCGACCACGTGCGGGGGAAACCAGCACCGTCATTGCGACTATGTTTTCATATTCGATATCGGGCACAACTGCTCCGAGGGCCACGAACTTTGGCCTGCGGAATTTTTTTGTACCAGCGCGCCGCGAGAAGGCGTCTTTTGATTTTCGGGATGCCAAGGTATGCGCGATAGTTCCCACATACAAGCCGGGGAAGCTCACAGAGAAACTCGTAGAAGATTTGGTGCGATGGACTCCGAATGTGCGCGTGTATGTCGTCGACGACTCGACTCCGCGGGAGTGCGAGGAGAGCGTGCGAGTTCTTGCAAGGCTCGCTTTCATCTCAGAGCGAGTGACGATGCTTCGCACGCCCGTCAACAAACTGAAGGCGGGAGCTTTGAATTACGCCCTTGAACACATTTGGAGGGAGTGCCACTCATACGCGCCCGACGTTGTTCTCACGCTTGACGACGACATCGTCGTTCTTCCTATGACGGTCGAAAACCTTGTGACCGAGCTTATGACCGGGGATGATCTCGGGGCGGTCTGTTCCCAGTGCCACGTGCTGAACAAAAACGCAAACCTCCTGACGCGCCTCCAGGGGCTCGAGTATCTGGGCTTCAACGCGACCCGCCTCGCGGACGACGGCTTTTTCAGGGGGCCTCTCGTGATGCACGGAATGCTCACGGCATTCCGCGCGTCGGCCCTCCACGAAGCGGGCGGATTTGCCGAAGGGCACTTGATAGAGGATTACGAAGTAACGGCGCGACTCAAAGCAGCGGGCTGGAGCGTCAAGTCGGCGCTAAACTCCCACGCGTGGACTGTGGTGCCGGAGAGCTTCTCGAAGCTCTGGAAGCAGAGGACTCGATGGTCGTATGGCGGGATCACCGTCGTCGACAAGATCAGACACCTTCCGTCTGTCTTGCAAGACCTGATAGGGCACGGCGTCTTCTGGGCGACCGTGTGCATGATCGATCTACTCATACTTAGCATCGTATTCAAGGGGAGCGTGACCGTGCCCCGATATATTCCGGGCCTCATCATAATGCTCTCGCTTCTGCAACTCGTAGTTTGGTACGGATTTCAGCTTTGGCTTATGCGTTTGTACAAGGAGAAAGATGTGTACGACTGGCTGATACGGGTGAGTCTTTTCCCGGAATTTATTTACAGCAACATGCTGACGTTCGTGCTCATAGGTTCATACTTTTTTCTCTTTTTCAATACTCTGACGAGCCGAATCTCGAAGCGGAGCAGTCTCGCGCTGAGGTGGCTTTCGGCGCTAGGCGGCGATCTCTTTCGAGCGTGCGGCTATACGAAGAGCTGGGGGACCAGAAATTGAATACAACATGTTGAACTTCAACGGCGGCACGGTGATATCAGGAACATCAATTGCGCCTTTGGGCGCGTATGCCGGCTACTTGCTTTTGCAATCCGGGAATGTGGCGATCGCGGTTTGCTTTCTCTTGCTTACGGTCGTCTACTTCGTGATCGCCGTCTCAACTTTGTGTCGATATATTATCAATTATTATCGCAGCAAACACTTGCTGCATTACTAATTCAAACAATCAACGTATGAAACGCACTATTGAGAATTCGATTCTTTATTTAGCAGTCCTCGCGGCGGCGCTCTTCACATTCGCCGCGCAAGCAAGCTTCGCTTCCGCGGCAAGCACCGGCGTCGTAACGATGACCTTCGACGACGGCAATCCTTCGCAGTATGAGAACGCGGTCCCCATCATGAAAGCCGGAGGTCAAACGGCAACCTTCTACGTAAACTCCGGATGGTTGGGCAGTAGTGAGTGGTACATGACGTGGGAGCAGATTGCTAATCTACACAACAGTGGATTCGAAATTGCCGCGCACACGCTCACGCACGCCGAGCTGCCGCCTCTCACGCAGGCGCAGATCAATACGGAGATCAACCAGGACTATCTGAATTTCGTCGCCCGTGGCATTACTCCTATCAATTTCGCTGTGCCATTTGGCGCATACGACAACAAGACTACAGCAAGTGTTGCTAGAAAATACAATTCTCTCCGCGGTTTCCACAATCAGGGACTCAATGTCTGGCCCTACAACAAGTACATCCTCTACGTTCGCTACATCACGAACCAAACGAGCCTCGATCAGGTCAAGGCGTGGGTGGATGAGGCTGTGGTGCAAGACGCCTGGCTCATTTTGGTGTTCCATGAGATTCTACCGCTCGTCGATCCGACGGACGACTACTCGTGGGAGATAGCGAAGTTTCAAGCGTTCATCGATTATTTGAACGGGAAGGGCGTCAAGGCAAAGACGATCCATGAAGTACTCTCTGCGTATACGAATCTGACGGTAAATCCCAGCTTCGAGAATGTGCTCACGGGCTGGCGAACTGACAACGCTAGTGTCGTCACACTCGATACAGTAAATAGGGGAAGCTACCCGAGTCCGAGGAACTCCATCAAAATGGCGGGCGGGGCAATTGCCGGGCACCTCTTTAGCGAAAAGATTCCAGTGTCGTTCGGCACGACATATGGCCTTAGGGCGTACACGGATAGTCAGGGCCTCACGGCTGGGGAGGTCGGTTTCTTCATCGATGAGTACGACGAGGCGGGCAACTGGATTTCCGGCAAGTGGCTCGGAGGATTCACCAATCAAAACGTGGTCGACAAGTCTTTCCAGTACACACCCACCTCCGGGGCCGTGGCTACGGCAGCAGTACAGGTGTACATGACCGCAGGCTCTAGTGGAAGCGTGTACATCGACAACGTGGAGCTATTTGCGAAATCGCAGCTCCCGCCACCACCTCCAACACCAACCCCTCCACCACCCTCGCCAACGCCTCCACCACCAACGCCAACTCCTCCGCCCCCAACGCCTACTCCGCCGCCACCGACACCCACTCCTCCGCCGCCCGATAACGATGATGATGATGGTGACGATGATGATCGCAGGCGTCCCTGGACGGATGGGAAAACGTTCACGCCTCCAGCGACGGACGATGACGACGATGATGGTGACGATAGTGATAGTGACGACGACGATCACAAAAGTCCGACGACGGACAGAAGGACTTTCACACCTCCAACAACGATCGGAGAAATTATCAGAAGGTCAACCTCGTGGTGGAAGGGCATGTAAAGCACTCCGTGAACACGTTCAAGCAAAACAAGGTCATTATCCTCGCGGTCGTTCTCGTAACGGTGCTGGGAGCCACAGCTGTCGTACAAACGCAGATACCGAACGACGCTTCACCTCAAGTCGCACAAGAGTCTAGAGGTGAACTCTCGGGGGAGGCAAGTGGGGAGACTTTTGCCGATGCGGCGTCTCAATCCGCGAAAACGTCGAAGGAAGAAGCGAAGACAGAGGAGAAGACAGAGGAGGCGGAGGAATCACTTGACGCGAGTAGCGATGCGATCGCCGTGCCGCCCGCGGCGGGCTCGGTCCTCGCAATCCTCAAAGATGTAGGCGAGGCGGCCTTCGGCAACTTTGGGTTGGCCGAGAGCGATTTTCGGGCGATCAAGGATGCCGGCTTCGATGTTATTGAAGGCAATTTCGACATCTGCGCGGAGGATACTGACGTCATGTTCTTTCTCGACAGCGCCTATGCTGTAGGCCTCAGGGTGATACTCAATGCCGGCGCGGGCGAGGCGGAGTGGGGATATCCCTGCGACGGTGATTTCGATCCGGGCATGGTGCCGACATGGCAGAAAGATATGGTGCGGGAGTGGGTCGTCAAATGGAAGAGTCACCCCGCGCTCTATGCATGGGACACCTCAAACGAGGACGGCGGTACGTTTCCCTTTGGTACCGGCGGCGTGGACCCCGATCCAGATTGGGAGACGAAGTATGCGCTCTCGGCAGAGCAGCTCCAAGAGGCGTACGCGGACGTGAAGAGTTTCGACTCGTCGCACCCCGTGATGATTCGGATGAACGGCTGGTACTTTTATGATTACTCCGATAATTTCTTCCGGCCCGGCAACGCCTTCGGTAAGGGTGTCGCGGATATCGTGATGGTGAACGCCTATTCGAATGTGGACGAGTATTTCAAGGATTTTGTCTCGACCGTTCTGCGGCGGGCAGCGCGGTCTCTCTACGCGATCGATCCAAACGTGCAGATAGTTCCTGCGCTCGGCGTGTGGGAGGAGCCCCCGATATGGGTGAAGCCGACGGAGGGAGAGCTCCTGAACGATTTCAATCAGGCGCTCAAGGCGGAAAATCTTTTGGGCGTCGCGTTCTTCAAGTACGGAGCAAGAGAGGGGAGCGATTGGTATTTGCCCGACGCAAGGCGGGGCGATGCGAAACTCTGGCAGACGATACAAGAGCTCATCAAGTAGCCACGAGGGTGGGTCCGCACGGGATATAATTCCGGTATGACATCCCGCAGGAGGAGCCGCTCGCGCACGAGAGTGCGCGCGCGGCGGCGCAAGGTGCTCGCGCACTATTTTTTACCGGGGGCGCACAATGCGTACCGGCCGCACTTTTTGCGGCTCAAGACCGCTTCGGGAATCGCGGCGCTCATCGTTCTTCTTTTCGTTATTGCCCTCGGCGTCGAGCGGCTTGTTATCCGTAGTCCCTCATCGCAAGTGGGAGCAGTGGTTGCCTCTGTGTTGGTCGAGCTTGCAAACGCCGACCGCGCAGGGCAGGGCCTCGCGACGCTTTCGGTCAATCCGGAGCTCGAGAGAGCGGCAAAGCTTAAGGCCCTCGACATGGCCGATAAGGAATATTTTGCGCACCAATCTCCCGAGGGCTTCGAGCCGTGGCACTGGTTTGAGGAGGCTGGGTACGATTTCCGCTCCGCGGGAGAAAATCTCGCGGTGTACTTTTCGGACTCGTCGGAAGTCGAGAGGGCATGGATGAACTCGCCCGCGCACCGCGCAAACATCTTGAGCGACCGTTACACCGAAATCGGCGTGGCGCTGGCGCACGGACGCTTTGAAGGGCGAGAGACGACGTTTGTCGTTCAGATGTTTGCTTCGCCCGCCGAAGTCTTGCCGGAGGTGGGAGCTTCGACGCAGGCAGGAGCTGCTGCTATCGTAAGTTCTCGTGAGTCTGAAAGCGAACCGGGAACCGTCGCCGGCGCCTCTGCCGAAGCGAAGCCCGTCGGCGCGGCGAAAGAAGCTCCACCTTCTATGCTTTGGCGGCTTCTCACTGCGCCGAGGACGATTCTTCAATATGTATACACGACGC
>MFLZ01000021.1:14678-17458 GCA_001781685.1 Candidatus Kaiserbacteria bacterium RIFCSPLOWO2_01_FULL_54_13 | reverse complement strand
TGAGCCTCCTCTTTTTCTCCGAGCTACGCCTGCCCCGACCAGAGCGTCGGGGCCGACTGCACGTCCCTTCACTTATCCGCGGCGTCGGCCTCCTCGCTCTCATCGCATTCCTCCTCTGGGGTGGCACTTGGTATGTTTCGGGGCAACTTTTGATCGCATAGATGCATTTTGTTACGGCATCGCCTCTTGTGGTATAGTGGGCGGTATGGCAACCGTTGCGAAAACAAATAAACTCCTCATGGAGGTGTTGCAGGAAGTGCGGGAGGTTCGTGCTCTTGTGGAGCCGATTTCTCAGGTTATTAGGGCGCCGAAGAAAGGCAAGAAACTTCCGAAGTGGCTGCAAGCGAGTTTGAAAGATGTGGAGGAGGGAAGGGTTTCCGGTCCGTTTGATACGGTGGCGGAACTCATGACTGACTTACGTAGTCCTGGCAAATGAAATACGAACGCACGTTTCACTTCAAGCGGGAATATAAGAAATTTTCCATCGAGATTCAAAAGGCGTTTGAGAAGCAAGCCATGTTTCTGTTGCACAATATTCGGCATCCTTCATTGCGGGCGAAGAAGTATGATGAGGCGCGGGATATCTGGCAGGCACGCGTCACTCACGACGTGCGGTTTTACTTTCGCATCGAAGGCGATACGTACCATCTGTTGAATATCCGCAGACATCCTAAATAGAGCATGCGAAAGCGACATAAACTGAAAAGGCACTCCTGTGCATTGTGCAAACCACATAAGATGGGCGGCGACTGTCGCTGGAGTGCGCGCGATCTGTCGCGACTAAAAACATGGGAACGTGAGCGGAAATCGCTGCTGACAGCCTAGTCTTTTCCACAGCGTTGTACCCGCGCTCTCCACAGCGGTGTGCACAGTTTTTCTCTGCGAAGTTCACACGTTTCCCACGGAAACGGGCTTTTCTTGTGAAATTGACGGCTCGTATGCAGATTTAGAATACGCGGGTGCCGCTCTCGCCTCGATGCAGCGGAGGGGAGCACGCACGATGTTGGACAACAGCATCAATTATCAAAGCTTGCAGCTTTCGATGAACGAAGAGCTGTTTTGCGCGTTGGGATTTTCCAACGATGCGCAAAACAGCTCTTTGTCGTGAGCGAGAGAGCGGAGGTCGAGACGCTCGGGCAAGTGAGGAATTACAAGATAAAAAATAAACAATATGGCAATAACAAGTGTGGTAAGAATTCTTGCGAGTATCGCGATGATTGTCTTCGCGGGTGCGGTCACAGCAGGTGCTACCGGCGCCACTTAAGGTCTGACATTGATAACAGACTGGTCTACAAGTTGCTCATTTCTTTCGTGCGGTATCTCCAAAATGGCTCAAAAACTAGCTTTTATCGCAATGCGTTCGACAGTCTGACAAGTCGCTGTCCTATATGGTTTTTCTCTTGCATAAGAGGAGTCTATCGTCCCTAATGTATGTGTATGACGGACTCATGTCCGTTAACTCATTATCCATTATCATTAATAGGACATATATAATATGCGCTCATTAAAGACAGTATTGAATTATTCACACAGAGTTAATGTACAGGCACCATTTTCACTTGCAATCGCGATTGCTCTTGGTGTGTTTTTCTTTGGAGGCGTTTCTGTTCCGAGAGCACACGCGCAACTACACATAGGTTTCTGCACGGCCACGACGTCGAACGCAGCTCTTAGGATATTTAGATGCGACAACAGCCGCTCTCCTCTTCCGGATCTGGTGATAGGAGAAGCCGGAGAGCAGGGGCCACCAGGTGAACAGGGCCCACAGGGCGATACTGGTCCCACAGGCCCAGCCGGCGCTGATGGCGCAGATGGCGCACAAGGTCCACAAGGAGATCAGGGTCCTCAAGGGCCACAGGGCGATACTGGTCCTACTGGCCCGGCAGGTGCTGATGGTACTGACGGACAAGATGGCACACAGGGCCCGACGGGTGATACTGGTTCTGCTGGTCCTCAAGGTTCACAAGGCGACCCCGGCCCCACGGGTTCCCCCGGTGCTGACGGCGCAGATGGCGCACAGGGCCTGCCGGGCGATACAGGTCCCGCAGGATCGGCAGGTGCTGATGGAGAGTCTGCGAATGTTGTTGTAACCGATGAACCTCCTTTGGGAGAGAATTGTCCAGCAGGCGGGAAGAAAGTCGAAACAAGTGTTGGTGAGGAAACTCCTCAAGTGAGCTATGTCTGTAATGGCATCGATGGAGCTGATGGTGCGGATGGCCAAGATGGGGCCGACGGCTCAGATGCGTTGGTTGTCGTGACCGACGAACCTGCCGGTCTGAATTGTCCGGCGGGAGGCCAGAAAGTAGAGTCGGGCACTGACGCAAACGACAATGGTGTTTTGGACGCGGAAGAAATTCTTTCGACAAGCTATGTTTGCAACGGCGAAGCCGGAGCAAGCGGTGCCGTAGGCGCTGATGGTGCAGCTGGAGCCGAAGGTGCTCAAGGTCCGCAGGGTGACATTGGTCCTCAAGGTCCAGCTGGCTCTCAAGGTGATGTTGGTCCGCAGGGTCCGATTGGTCCCGCAGGTCCCGCTGGGCCTCAGGGTCCTCAGGGTTTGCAAGGTGATATCGGTCCAATAGGCCCAGCTGGTCCGCAGGGTCCGGAAGGCCCACAGGGTCTCCAAGGTGACCCAGGTCCCGCAGGCCCCGCCGGTGCGACAGGCGAAACGGGTCCTATGGGTCCCGCTGGTCCGGAAGGTCCGATCGGGTTGACTGGTCTTACTGGTCCGATCGGTCCGGAAGGTCCGATCGGGTTGACTGGTCTTACTGGTCCGATCGGTC
>MFLZ01000021.1:9483-14555 GCA_001781685.1 Candidatus Kaiserbacteria bacterium RIFCSPLOWO2_01_FULL_54_13 | reverse complement strand
GTCCGGAAGGTCCGACTGGTCCCGCCGGTGCAACAGGCGCGACAGGTGCGACTGGTCCCGAAGGCCCACAAGGTCCAATCGGTCCCACTGGCCCAATTGGTCCTCAAGGCCCACAAGGTGATCCCGGACCAACTGGTCCACAAGGAGATCCAGGTGCGACCGGTGCGACAGGTCCGCAAGGTACGCAGGGCGATACTGGTCCTGCTGGACCAACTGGAGCTACAGGTGCCACGGGTGCAACAGGCGCAACTGGTGCCACTGGTCCACAAGGTCCGGCGTCTCAGATAATCGGCGGCGGTTCAGATGGGGTACTGCAAGATAGTAGTTTCATGGGGGTGTTTCTCAAAGAAGATAGTTCCTCGGAAAGCGAAGTACAACAGATAATGCCTATAGCGGGGACGTTGAGAAACTTCTACGTAAGGTCGAACGGAGCTGTCACGGGCGCTGGCAACTCGATCACATTCACAGTCAGAAAGAATGGCGTTAACACTATTGTCACATGCGCCAAGATAGTTGCTCAATCAGGTTGTTCCGATACGATAAATAGTGTTGCATTCGTAGCAGGCGACCTAATTTCGATTGGGTCTGTGGAGACCGGGACTCCGGGAAATGAAATTACCAGATGGACAGCTCAAGTTCAGTAGAAAATTATTAGTAAATAAAAGAGCCCCGACGGTAGTTGGGGCTCTTTTGTGTTTGGAGATTTCAGATTCTTGGTCTGACCAGCACTCTTGGTCTGATCAGAAAGAAGGAAAGCATAAATAAGACAGCAGCCACGATGTCGACGATCCGCCAGATATCGGTGTGCAAGTAGAGTGGAGCAACTGGATTAAAAACAACTGCTACGAGAGCGAAGACCCAGACTATCCCAATACTGTTCTGCCTATACGCCTGCCATGCTGTCATAAGCGCGGCACCGACCACGATCCAATTCATGAGTTGGTAGTAGGCGTAGTATGGAATTGGGGCCAAGGCACCGAGCACAAAAAGTATCGCAACGACCTTCAGCCAGTTGTCTCGTATCCACGTGTTCATACGATGCGCACTTTACCGCGTCTTTTTCAGGGAGTCAAAGCCGTTGCTTCACTCTCTCCGCACTGGAACTGCGATCTCGTTACACCTTCCTGCTGTGTTTCTTGAGCCACGCAGCAATTTTTCCTAGCGAGGGCTCCGTGCGGGCGATGCGAATAGCGTAGCGCCCCACTTCTCCTTCACGCGACGTGATGCGATAGCCGTTGTTCTCGAGAAAAACCAGCGCCGCTGTGATGCCGGCGCGCTTGTTTCCGTCGATGAAGGGATGCCCCGTAATAACGTTGCGTGCATAGAGAGCGGCTTTGAGAAATATGGTTTTGTAGAGTTGTTTCCCGAAAGCCGTTTGCGCGGGAAGACGCTCCAGACTCTCAAGCGCGTGCATGTCGCGCACACCGTGCGAACCCCCGTACTCGTCTATGAGTATCGAGTGAATGAGAAGAATCTGCGCGGCGGAAAGATATCGCATCCTACTTTCGTGCGAGCTCTCGCAGATCTTTGCCGTATCGTCGCACGAAATTTGCCGTCAGGCGCGCGATCTTGTGATCCTCAGCCGAGAGGGAAGTGTTGGGCGATACCACGAATGTACGACGCTTCACGTCGATATCGACGCTCACTCGGTCGCCGATCTTGAGCCTGAGCGCAGCGAGAGAGCGCTTCGGGATAGTGACAGCGGCCGACGAGCCGACGCGGAGTACTTTTTGAATCATGGATGACGAATGATTGCTATTATAATGACATTATAATCCACGGCGCTCGATCGTCAAAGCCGCATGCCTATGTGTCTCACGATTTGCACGCAGTGATGAGCTCTTTGAGAATTTTTGCGGTTTCTTCGGGGCCGGAGGTTTCCCGGGTCTGGATGCCGGTGGGGATGACCATCGCGTCGTTGCCGCCTGGAGCTAGGTCGTCGCCCACGAAAAGCATGTGGGGCGTGCTCACGCGAAGGTGCGCGGCTAGCCAGCGCACGCCATAAGCCTTGTCCACGCCGGTTTTCGTAATGTCTATCGCGGTGCGGCTCGAGATGCGCACGTCGAAACCCTTGAGCCGCTCGTCAAGGAACTTTTTAAGTGTTGCGCGTTTGACGCGCTCGGGATCCCACGCAGCCTTTTTGTCGGCGGGCGCATCGATGCCGAGGCCCGCGAAGGTCACTTGCGCATCGCGCGCGAGTATCCGCTCGCCCCATTGAGGAGCGTCTTTCACAATACCCGTCCTCTCCATGCCTTCTGTGAGTGTCGCGACAACCGTATCAAACTCTTTCTTTTTGAACGTGCGATTGTACGCCCTTCGCCACGCACCTTTCTTGTGGACAAAACAACGCGCGCACGTGTCGGTGAAGAGATAAAGGTTCGCCAATTTTGTGTGAGGCGGCAGATGGGGAAGTACGTACTTTTGCATTCGCTCGAAGGTCGCGCCCGACATGATGGCGACGGGAAGGTGATGGAGAAGATCCGAGAGAGAGCGCGCTGTTTTTTCGGGGAGCGGGCTGAAGCTTATCGCGAGCGTGTTGTCGAGGTCGAAGATGACGGCGCGCGGGCGGCTAGCGGCCGCTGTTGTTTGCTCACGTTTCCACTGCCTCCACCACGCGAGAAAGAGGGGAATAGTGGTCACGGCAACGATGACAGCGAGAATGGGCGTGAGGTAGTGCTCGGCATTCGGTATGTAGCGGCCGATGAAATATCCGAGGAAGGTAACGCCGCAGGCCCAGACGATGGCACCCAAGATGTTGTA
Source organism: Candidatus Kaiserbacteria bacterium RIFCSPLOWO2_01_FULL_54_13 (assembly GCA_001781685.1). Taxonomy (GTDB): domain Bacteria; phylum Patescibacteriota; class Minisyncoccia; order Phycocordibacterales; family UBA2100; genus UBA10103. The sequence continues at coordinate 11,795 of MFLZ01000021.1, read as the reverse complement.
GAAGAGGAAAACCCGATAATCCATCTTGCCCACTCCCGCAAGTATCGGCGTAAACGTGCGGACGATCGGCACGAACCGCGCGAGGAGGACGGCCACTCTCCCGTACCGCTCAAAGAAGTCGTGCGCGAGCTCCACGTGTTCTTGCCTGAAGAAACGCGAGCTCTGCCGCTTGTAGATGGCCTTGCCGATGTAGGAGCCAAACCAATACCCCACGTTGTCTCCGAGGATCGCCGCTATCGCAAGGAGCGGCAGCAGTATCCAGATGTTGAAGATGCCGAGAGAAGCGAGCATTCCCGCGATAAAAAGGAGAGAGGCGCCCGGCAAGAAGAAGCCGAAGAAGACCCCGGATTCGAGGAAAATGACAGTGAAAAGCCCCGGGTAGCCGAGGAGCTGTACGAGCGCTGGGAGGTCGACGTCAAGAAAGCCGGGCATGACGGAAGTATACCTGTTTAATGAAGTTTTCTACCGGCGTCGTTTCCGGTACGCATCCTTGCGATGATCGACATCGAAAACAATAATTCTGTTTTCAACACTGAAGTAGAATTGTGCCCGGTAGCTGCTCGTGATGCGGAACGAATAGATTTCGTCTCGCAGGCGTAGTTTCTTTGTGTGGAGCCGGGGGTCACGCCAATCGGATTCGAGTATTGCAAGCTGCCTGTCGCATAGTTCGCGAATACGCGAAGGTAGTCTTGTTAACGCGCGTTTAAAATCGTCGGTACGAACGACAAGATGCATGCGCTATGCAGATCGGCGAGGAGGGAACTTTCTTGTTGCGCGACGGTACGAGTTTAGGATTCGTTTTGGGTGTGCGTATTCGTCGAGTGACTCCGTTGGCAATACGAACGCCACATCACGACGTAGATTCTTCACCTCGCGAGATAGAGCGCGAAGCTCGCTAAGAATAGTTGCGTTGTCGATGGTGGCCTTGCTCATGGCAGAAGTATACCACGGAAGGAGTATGAAGGAAGTCGCTTACGAGCTCAGACGAACGATTCGGGAATCGGGAATTTTTTGCACATTGCACGTATCTCTTCGCGGATTGCCGAGAGCTTTTTCTTATCGTCCTTGTTTTTCATCGCTTCTACCATCAATTCCGCGACGCGCGCGCATTCTTTTTCTTTGAACCCGCGCGTCGTTATCGCAGGTGGGCCGAAGCGGATACCCGAAGGATCCATTGGGCCGCGCGTGTCGTCGGCGATGGAGTTTTTGTTGAGCGTGATGCCGACTTCATCAAGAAGAGTTTCCGCTTCTTTGCCGCTCATCCCGAGCGAGCCGAAGACATCTGCGAGAATGAGGTGACTGTCGGTGCCGCCTGTGAGCATTCGGATGTTCGCTTTTCTGAACACTTCCTCCATCGCTTTCGCGTTCTTGAGGATCAGCGCGGCGTATTCCTTGAATTTCGGAGAAAGTGCCTCGCCAAAGCACACTGCCTTCGCCGCGATTGCGTTCATGAGAGGACCGCCTTGGAGTCCGGGAAAAATGCTTTTGTCTATTTTCTTCGCCACTTCCTCACTCTCGCGGGTCAAGATCATTCCGCCACGCGGCCCGCGGAGTGTTTTGTGGGTCGTGGTCGTCATGACGTCGAAGCCGAAGTCAAATGGATTTTTCATCGCACGCCCCGCGATAAGGCCCGCGATATGCGCGATGTCCATCACGGCAAATGCGCCTACCTCGCGCGCAATCTCAACGAATTTCGCGTAGTTGAGCTCGCGCGGGTAGGCGGAGTAGCCCGCGAGGACAATTTTCGGTTTCTCCTTTTTTGCCACCTCGCGCATTTCGTCGTAATCGATTTCGCCGGTGTCCGCGTTCTTCATTTTGTAGCGGACGAATTTGAAAATCTTCGTGATGTAAGTCACGGGGTGGCCGTGCGTGAGGTGGCCGCCGTGCGAGAGGTCCATGCCGAGGATGGTGTCGCCGGGCTCTAAGAGCGCGAAGTAGAGGCCGATGTTGGCGTTGGCGCCCGCATGGGGCTGAACGTTCGCGTATTTGCAATTAAAAAGCTGTTTTGCGCGGTCACGCGCGAGGTTCTCGACGATGTCCGTGTACGTTTGTCCGCCGTAATAGCGTTTGCCGGGATAACCTTCTGAATACTTGTTCGTGAGTATCGAGCTGTTCGCTTCGCGCACGGCGCGCGAGACGTAGTTTTCTGATGGGATGAGTTCTATTCCCTCAGCTTGTCGTTTCTCTTCGCCTTCTAAGGCGGCGTAGACTTCCGGATCCTGCTTCTTCACGAACCCGTGGTCGTTCATAGGAGTGATTTTACTGGCGACGTAGAGCGAGCGCAAGGCAAATAAGAATTTGTCTTGCCGAGC
>MFLZ01000021.1:0-9467 GCA_001781685.1 Candidatus Kaiserbacteria bacterium RIFCSPLOWO2_01_FULL_54_13 | reverse complement strand
GCCGAGCCGAGGAGCCAGAAATCTCGTGCGCATTATTGGTTTGTTCCAAATAACACGAGATTTACCGTTTTGAGGACTTCCGTCCAGACGTCCTCCAAGGGTTTATCAGAGTCGATGACGAAGGGCTTCCCGAATTCGCCCACATGTTTTTTGTAGCCTTCGCGCACACGGGCGTGGAAGGCGAGTGTTTCTTTGTCGAAGCGTGTCTGCTCACCCGGGCGTGCGCGCACACGCGCGATGCCGATTTCCGGCGTGACGTCCAAAAGGATACATGCGTCGGGCTTTGTTCCTTCAAGTATGAAATCCGACACGGAGCGGTAGAGGGGAAGCAAGTCCGGCCGCTCGCGGCCGTATATCTGGTAGGCGATGGAGGAGAGGCCGAAGCGGTTTGAAATTACGTTTTTCCCGCTCTCGAGCGCGGGGCGGATTACCTCGGCAACGAGCTCAGCCCGCGAGACGAGAAAGAGAAAGAGTTCGCTTCGCGCATCGATGCCGCTCGTTTTCTCGCTCATGAGAAGGTCGCGTATCTGCTCGCCCAGCGCTGTGCCGCCGGGGTCTTGGGTGTAGACGATATCCGGCAGTTCCTTCTTGAGGCGCTCAACTATTGTGGTCTTGCCGGAGCCCTCGCCGCCTTCGAGGATGATGAATTTCCCACGCGACATAGGCGCGTATTGTACCCCGTACCAAAACTCTCAACAATCAATATCACACCTGGAACGCGGCACTTCGCTGAGTTTGGTACGGGGCAGGCTACTTAGTCGAATTGACGGCCTATGATGTTATCAGGATGCGCTTTGTTGAAAAGCCGCTCGCTCCCTTCCATGAGGTACACGTTCTCGATACCGGCCTCGATAATGGCGTTCCAACAGCGCGCGCATGCCCACCAGTGTCCCCAGAGATAGAGGTCGGCTCCGATGGTATCCGCGGCATTTTTCTGCGCGTCCGCGATGGCTCGCGGCTCGGCGTGATTTTTCGGGTGGCAGCCTTCGCAGAGCTCATAGCCGTGCCCTGTTGGGACGCCGAGGCGCGTTCGCTCGCATCCGTGCTTCCGGTGGTAGTCGCTCCCGTTCGCGCCGCGCCCGATATTGCGCCGTTTTTTCCGCCGGAGGCGGACCCGCCTCCGGCGGACACGACGACCGCGCCTGTCTTGACCGAATCGTCGAGCGAGTGTTCTTTTGCGTATTCGCGAGCTGCCTGAATAAACGGATCATCGGCGGGGACGTAGAGAATCGTCCTTCCAGCGGGGAGATAGGGGTAGTCAATAGTCATGCGGGCCACTCTATCATGCGGGGTCTTCCGACGCCTTTTCCGGCACGTATAATAGATGTTCCTATGACCCGCTTCGACGCCATCTATCAAGAAATGCTTGGAAGGATACTGAACGAGGGCGTCAAGCAGATTTCGGGCCGCAACGCGCACGAAACCATCGCGATACCGGGGATGCATTTCTCGCACGACATCGAGCGTGACGGATTTCCTCTACTCACGCTCCGTAAGATCCCCGTCAAAATGTTCGTCGCCGAGCAGATATGGTTCATCGCGGGCGTGCGAAAGCCCGCGGATTTTTTGCGCGAGTTTACGAAGATCTGGGACAGCTTCACGAATCCCGCAGACGTAGTCACGGTCGCCTACGGCTACCGCTGGCGCAAACACTTCGGTCGCGATCAGCTCGGGCTTCTCGTGAAGCACCTGAAAGAAGATGCAAGTTCGCGACACGCTGTTGTTGTCACATGGGATCCGGCGCAGGACGGCCTCGGTGGCACCAAAAGAGCGAACGTGCCGTGTCCCTACACCTTTACGGTGAACATTATCGGCGGGCGGCTGCACCTACATAATATTGTGCGCTCCAATGACATGGTCTTGGGCTTCCCATCGGATGTCGCGGGCTTCGCACTCCTCCAGTGCATTCTTGCGCAAAAGCTCGGCGTGATACCCGGTGTCTACTCCCACTCGATCTCGAACGCGCACGTATGGGACAACCAGTACGAAGCCGCGCGCGAGCTTCTCGCGCGCGGCAACGAGCACGCGCCAATTCGTCTCGTGCTCCCCAAGAACACGTATGATCGCGCGGAGAGAAAAGACAAAAAGCTGGTGGACGAAATCGTCGAGCCTCTCTCCTCACAGTACGCTCCGCTCCCGCACATTGCCGGAATGCAAATCGTTTTGTGAATACTAAGGTCTGATCTTGAGAACCCGCAAAGGTCAGACCTTGGTATTCGTCTTGCGCGGTTTATAATGCACCTCCATGGCAATTCTGACCAAGGATGAGATCCTCGCGCGAGTGAAGAAAGGCAACATCGTATTTACTCCCGGCCTCGATCGCTTCCAGCTCCAGACGCATGCAGTCGATTTGCGGCTCGGCTTCACATTCCTCATTCCGAAAGCGTGGAAGATGACGCCGAAGGGCCGCGAAGCTCTGCGGATCGATCCACTCAAAGACCACGGGCCGGAATATTTCGACGTGATCGAGCTCGAGCAAGGACAGTACTTCGAACTTTTGCCGCAGGAGTATGTGTTGGTTTCAACGTTCGAGACGATCAAAGTGCCCAACGACCTCATGTGCGTTCTCTATCCGCGCTCCTCGGTGAATCGCAAAGGGCTCTCGGTGGACTTGACCGGCATCATCGACTCCGGCTACGAAGGTCCTCTCACGCTTCCGGTCAAGAACAACACGCGCTCGCAGACTATCCAGCTCCATCCCGGCGAGCGCTTTTGTCAAGTCGTTTTCGAGGAGCTTAAGAAGAAAGTCACGCCGCGCAAATCGCGCTGGCATGGAAAGGACGTGGTGGACAAAGCGAAGAAAGAAAAAGCCGCCGAGATGAAACTCGTCGGGAGCGGCGACATCCGCAAACTCAAATCCGATTTTCCCGCCGCTTAACCTCTCAAATGCAGTGAGGTCGGACCTCACTGCATTTTGTGATAGGCTTAGCAAGATGGCGAGCAGGAATTCATTTGCGGTCGAAGAATGGTATCACTGCTACAATCGTGGTGTAGATAAGCGTGCGATATTTGACAATGAAAGCGACGCCAACAGATTTCTCATGCTTCTATATCTTTGCAATGGTACGGAGCCTGTCTACCTGTACAACGCTCGTAAGCCGAATCTCATCAAAACATTTCAAGAAAACAGGGGCAGACCTCTCGCCGCTATCGGCGCGTTCTGTTTGATGCCCAACCACTATCACCTCCTCATAAAGGAGGTTATTGAGGGCGGCATAACCTCATTTATGAGGAAACTTGGCACTGCCTATACGATGTACTTCAATATGAAATACGAGCGCGTTGGGCATCTTTTTTGTGGCCAATTTCGGTCCCGTCACGTCATGAACGATCGTTACCTCCAAAGATTGTTTCATTACATTCACTGCAATCCAGCAGAGTTGTATGAAGCCGATTGGAAATTGGGAAAGGTCCGCAACATGAGCTCGTTGGAGAAGAAGCTTGTTGAATATCCATATTCGAGCCTCGGAAGCTATGCACAAAGGCAATCAGCGAGTCCAGTCCTCTCATCTGAGGGATTTGAAGTTGCACAAACATCATCAGTGTCGCGCATGCTCGAAGAGGCGAGAGCGTATTATGCCGAGATCTCAAAGGACAAGTTTGAGCGGTAGGAAGATGCAGTGAGGTCGGACCTCACTGCATTCATCAACGAGGCAGGTGGTATATTCCGAAGATGCAAAAGCCAGTAATATGTGCCGTTGTTGCGATTGGAAAGAATCGGGAGCTTGGGAAGGACAATAGGCTTCTCTGGAAAATTCCCGAGGACGTACAGCGCTTTCGCGACCTCACGCGCGGGCATCCCTTGATAATGGGACGGAAAACATTCGAATCTATATTGAGCTATCGTGGCTCGCCGCTTCCAGAGCGCACGAACATCGTCATTTCGCGTAACCCCAATAACGACTTACGAAGTCGTTATTCGGAGGTGATCTGGGTTTCATCACTCGCAGAGGCGTTGGAGAAAGCGAAGAAAGCCCCGGGGAGCGAGGAGATACACATTGGCGGGGGAGCGGAGATTTACAAAGAAGCACTTCCTCTTATAGACAAACTCTATCTCACACTCATTGACGCCGATCCGCCAGCTGGCGGTGAAGCCGACACCTTTTTCCCGCCGTACGAAGACCAGTTCACCAAGAAAGTCTACGAAGAATCCCACGAATGGAACGGTATCAAGTATAAATTCGTTGATCTGGAGCGTAGCTAGGGGAATATCGCGTTCTCTATAACATCTTCACAACAGCACGACGCGCATCTCTTTTACCTTTGCGAGCGACCGATCGTTCGTGACAAATTTTCCTGCTCCGAAATCTATAGCTGTCGCAATGTGAATGCTGTCTGGAGTCGTAATGCCGTATTTCGCTCGCAGATCCGATGCAATCCAAACAATCCGCTCGTTGAGGCCGACGACAGAGAGATTCGGGAAATTGCGCAGGTGGTGCTCGTACTGCGCGGCGAGGTCGCCGCGTCCGCGCTTCTTTGGGCCCGTCAGGATCTCGATCATGCCGATTGCCGAAAATACTCCCGTGGCTTTGCCCGAGCGCACGAGTTCTAAGATACGCGACGCCCGCCGCGCGTAGCGCGGATGATCCTCGAGAAGATAGATAAAAAGCGGTGTATCGAGTCCGATTACTTCAGCCATGACTTCCGCTCACTCCGGATGTATTTTCTCGTTCCGCCGAGAGAGCGCCACACGTCTTTTCCGAGGCCTCGCAGCGCCTTCAAGGGATCAGCGGGATGCTTCACGAGCAAAGCTCTCTCCTCATCTAAGGGGTAGAGCGCCACTGTCTCACCCGTGCGCAGACGCATACGCGTGCGCACTTCCTTGGGAACCACCACCTGGTACTTTTTTGAAAGCGTCGTTGCCATAAGTCCTACATTGTTTTACAAAGGTATCAAAAGTAAAACGCCTGTCAAGCATTTACCCCTTCACTTCTTGCCGTACGAGCACCTATTCACCAAAAAAATCTCCGAAGAATCCCACGAATGGAACGGCATCAAGTATCGTTTTGTGGATTTAGAGAGAGCATAAAAAGAAAGGAGCCCTGCCATCGCACCGCGCGACGGCAGGGTCCAGTTTGCGGGAGTGTACACCGTCCGTCTAGCTGCTTTTTCGGTGTTTCCACCTAAAAACAGCAAAGAGGAGGATGAATGCCCCCGCCGAAATAAGCGCAGTCTCCCGTGAGAAGAAGAGAACGATGTGAGCCCCGATGATGAGCCCAGTTGCCGCACCTATGTGGTGGCCGATCGCCTCGATCGAGGCCACGGTCGTGCGCATCTGATCGGATGAGATGTTCCGATGCAGAAACGCGCGACTTATCGGCTGACTGGCGCCTCGCCCACATTGATAGAAGAGCAGGTAAGGAATGAGCGAGTCACGCAGATCACCGAAGCTCGCCATCCCGATCATTCCCGTACCAATGACCCCGAGGCATATGAGCAGGGTTTTCCTGTCATACATCTCGTATCCCAGCAACCGCGGCACCATCACGAGGAGCATACCGAGACCGCTTGCGGCCATGCTTGCTAGCCATATGTAGCCGAGACTTTCCTTGTCCGGCAGCCACTGAAGAAAATGTGGCTGCCAGAGCATGTTGGGAATCATCATAGTTGCGTACAGCGCCGCGACCGCGAGCACTAGGAACCTGATTTTCTTGTTGTCGCGGCCGTATGCCATTCCATCGTGCGCCGTCTGCTTCCACGCCTTCCACTTTTTTCGGAAGGAGGTTCTTTCGCGACTTGCGAAGTCCTGCTCGTGCATGATTTGCCATGCGACGAGGCCGGCGCCGAGAAAGCATGTAGTTGCAGCGAACCAAGGGAACTGCATCGTGTCGCCAGCGAACCTGATGCCAACGAATCCCGACACAGCGGCAATGATGGTCTTGAAGATCTCGACCCACGTGAAGGCAAGATCCAAGGACTGCTCACCACCGTTGTATCTCATCTGGGTGGCGAACCACGAATCCAAGGTGCCATTCGCAAAAGCGGCACCGAAGCCGCCCAGCGTCGCCGCGAGAGCGAAGGTCCAGAAGCTCTCGGAAAATGAATAAACGATCATGCTCGTGGCGCTAAGTGTGCATGCGAGCATGAAGGCGTTCTTGCGACCGCCAACATCGCTTCCGGCGCCCGTTGGTATTTCGATGGACGTCAGAGCGACGAAGTAGAACGCATAGGCGATCATTGCCGAGCGTTCGTCCAACCCCCTCATGAGGAGGAAGGTCATGAACATTGCGGACGTCATGTTGAGTCCGCCGTAATAGAGCGCTGCGAGTAGGTAATACCGCAGCGTTATCTTCTTGCTCATTTGCCACTCCCGCGTTCATTCGTGCTGCATTTTCAAGCCGGCAGCACTTCGGCGCTGGGCAGGATGTAACCACAATTGACAGGGATTGTCAAATTGTGTCGTTATTTGGCCATGCTCTTTAAAACTTTGAGGTAGAGGTTCTCCACGATTTTGGAGAAGAGTCTATATGCTTTTTGTGTCGAATTGGCGTCGATACTGTACGAGGAAATCTCCTGGTGTGAGAATAGGAAATGAAACAGCTGATAACACTTGCGGTTTCAGAAAATCTTTTGTGTTCCAAGTAATCATGTAGTCCGGATGGACTCTCAAGGCACTTGCGAGTATGGGCGCATCGCTTGTCGGCAGCACTGATCTAGCATGTTTTAATTCTTGGTGATTCGGATTGTCGATGATTTCCGGAGGAATGAGGAGGAACGATTGCCATCCTGGCATGAGGCCGGGGAACTTTTGTGCGATATTGCGTTCCGCTTCTTCAATGATCTGCCTTGAAATCATGGGCGCAATCTCTTCGGTCACGCACAGCGCGAGCACGACGCCTGCTGCGCCTGTCGGAGAGTTGAGTCCGGCGAGAATTGCGCTCGTGTCAAGAAACACGCGCAGACTTTTTTGCATACCGGGAACGCCAGATATTGTCGCGCGTGCGCTTGAGCGCGCGCGTAATTTCTTTCATCGGATATAGCTCCGAAGCGGACCGAGAAGGCAGCGCAAAAAAGGCCTGTGTTTTTAGCTTCTGCACCTCGCGCTCGAGCGCGCTGATTTTGTCGTAGAAGTTGACGGCAACTTTGCTCATGGACATCACGATACCCGATTGTGTTCACGCGGTCAAATCGTGCTATCTCGACATACTTTTCAGCACCTTAAGATACAAGTTTTCTACTATCTTTTGTTGGGCGAGGCCGGTTTTGACGTAATGGTCGAGGCCGGGGGCGGCGTTCACCTCGAGGACCCAGTATTTCTTGGGCTTTTGGCGGATATCGCCCTCGACCATCAAGTCCACCCCGCAGAAGCGCAGGCCCATGTCGCGGGTGAGTTTGACCGCGAGCTTTTTGAACTCGGGATGTACAGGCTTGGTCACATCCACCGCGTCGCCGCCGCTCGAAAGATTTGCGTTGTCCAAAAGATAGATGCGTTTGCCCCGCTCCGGTACCGAGCGCAGGGCGAGGTTCTGATAGGCGAGTTTGTGCGCGATGCGCAGATCGTCGAGGTGGATGCGCGTATCGCGGCTCCCAGCGCGGAATCGTTTTTGTTTCTTTTTCAGAAGTTCTTTGATGCTCGAGCGGCCGTCGCCCACGATTGAGAGGGGAATGCGCTCATACGCGGAAATGACCTTGGTATCGAGTACGACGATGCGGTAGTCTTTTCCTTGCACGAGCTTCTGCACCAAGGCCACGCGGTCTTCTTTGAATATGAACTTGATCGCTCGATAGAATTGCCGCCTGTTGTGTACTAGAAAGACTCCCATCCCATGGCTTCCCTCATTGGGCTTTACAATGACGGGGAAGCCGAGCTTGCGCGCAAAGCGGTACGCGGCGTGCATATTTTTCTTCGAGCCGATCTTCTTGCACCAATGGTCTGAATAAAAAGCAGAACCCTCCACTGTGGCGTAGCCCATGTGCTTCATGAAGAAGTTCGCGTAGTCTTTGTCCTTAGCGACGTCGGAAGCGCCTACGGGATTCAAGTCGAGCGTATTGTAGCGGAAGTAGCTCCGCCGGCCGGCGGATCTGCCGCCCTTGAATGTAATCTGCCCGACGACACCCCACTCGGGCTCGATGAATACTTTTGCGCCGATTTTGGGCGCGATTTTCTCGAGGAGGCGGGGAAGGAGGAGACTTTCGTGTAGACGTCTCGTGCTCATGAGAGTCATGCTTACACGAGGTGGTTCACCTTGCAATTCTCTCTGTGTTACGATATGGTGTGACATGACGTATCGAATCGCGGTGTCATCGGGAGTCGAAGACGCGCGGGCTCGAGGCTATCTCCACACGCTCACCGACCGCATACCCCACAGCGGCCTTTTAGATGTCTCGCTCACGAATCTCTACACCGTTAATGCGAAACTGAACGCGATAGAAGTTGAGCGCGCCGCGAAGCGGCTCACGAATCCGATCACCGAGCGGTTTTCGACGACCTATATTCTCGCGCCGGGGCAATACGTGTATGCGATAGAAATCGGATACTTGCCCGGCGTTACCGATAACGTCGGGAGAACCGCGCGTGAGACCATCGAAGATTGCGTGGGACGGAAATTCCGCGAGGGCGAGGAAGTATATTCCTCATTCGTTCTCTTCCTAAGCGGCTCGGTTTCGAGAAAGGGAGCAGAAGCGATGGCGCGCGAGCTTTACAATCCTCTCATCGAGCGTGCCACTATCTTTGACGCAGGAAAAAAGATTCCAATTGTTGTGCCGAAAGTGAAATTGCATGAGCTACCTCGTGCAGATGAAGTCGATCTTGAAGTGAGCGACAAGGAGCTTTTGAAGATCAGCAGAGAGGGGATAAAAAAGCGGGGCCCCCTTGCCTTGACGCTTCCCGAAATGAAGGCAATCCGTGATCATTTCAAAAATCTCAAGAGAATTCCTACCGACGTCGAACTTGAGTCGCTCGCAGGCGCATGGTCCGAGCACTGCAAACACAAGATTTTTGCCGATCCATTGGACGAGGCGAAGGAAGGAATTTTTCGGCACTACATAAAGTGGGCGACGGAGAAAATTAGAAAACAGAAAACAGCGAACAGAAAAGAGGATTTCTGCGTTTCTGTTTTCAAAGACAACTCCGGCGCTATTGCGTTCGATAAGGATTGGCTCATTACACACAAGGTGGAGACGCACAACGCCCCCTCGGCGCTCGACCCCTTCGGCGGCGCTGTGACCGCGATCGTCGGCGTCAATCGCGACTGCCTCGGTTTCGGACTTGGAGCAAAGCCTATCGCGAACACATATGGTTTCTGTGTGGCAGATCCGAACGATACGCGCGAGCTTTTCCGGGACCCTCCTTCGCACAAGGCTTCGGACGGGCAAGCAAAGCAAAGGCAGCCGCTTCTTCCGTCGCGGCGCATTCTTGATGGAGTTGTTCATGGCATCAACGCGGGCGGCAACCAGAGCGGGATTCCGACACCTCTCGGGTTTGTTGCCGTCGACGAAAGCTTCAGGGGCAAGCCTCTCGTTTTTGG
>MFLZ01000020.1:39293-42053 GCA_001781685.1 Candidatus Kaiserbacteria bacterium RIFCSPLOWO2_01_FULL_54_13 | reverse complement strand
GCTCGCGACTTCCGAGAACTAACGCATTGGTGTGATATTTCTGATACATCCCGTTAGAGGCAGGAAGCGGTGCTTCCCGCATGTGATTTACTGCTCATAATCGGCATCACTGACTATTCTATATGAGAGTCCCATATAGGGTTTGCGTCTTCCGTAGCCTCTAACGGGATACATGATTATTCGAAACGAATTTCCGTGTTCGTTTGTTTCTTGATGATTGCCAAATGCCGCTCGATGACTGCCCGATCTTCCTGTGGCACTACGATCGAGACACTGCCGTGTTCTCCTGGACGCATTTTGGCGGCTTTCCGCGCGTCTTGAACGAGACGGATAGTATCGCGAATGATTCCTTCTTCACGCAACTCCGGCGTGACGTTCGTGTCAAGCGCGACCTCTTCTTTGCCCAGCGAATTGTTTATAACTACTTCTTTGACATTCACCTCATCGCGAATCAACTCGATAAGTTCCTCTGTTAACTGTTTACTGTTCACTGTCAATTTCTGCAATGGCTGGCGGACTTTTATCTTCGCTGCGTCTCTTGCCTCAAGCGCCTTGGAGACAATAGCGCGCGCAGTTTCCATGTCCGAGAGAGCACTGTCTTCCGTCCCAAAGAATCGCGCAAAAAATCCTCGCGAAGCCGCGGTGGGCCATTCAGAAAGATGTACGCTCTCTTCGTCACTCTCTTCTTTCACTGCCTGAAAGATGTACTCCGCCAAAAACGGCATTGAGGGTGCCACGACGCGCGAGAGTGCATGCAAAACGTAGCGCAGTGTCGCAAGCCCCTCGATTGCGCTCGGTGCAGGCGTCTCTTTAATTCGGTCGCGAGAGCGGCGCAAGTACCACGTGGAGAGGTCATCAATGAAATCGCCGATTGGACGTGTCGCCGTATCGAGACGGTACGCTTCGAATTCCTTGGTCACTTCAGAGATAAGCTCATCGAGACGCGCAAGGATCCATCTATCCAGAACATGCGTACTTTTGTCGCTGCGAGGAGTGTCACCTGCCCCGTTGGAACCCGAAGGGTTTCCTGCGGGGTCTTCGTACAGTTTATAGAATGCCAAGACGTTCACGAGCCGCCCGATATGTTTCTTCGCGGCTTCATCCACGCCTTTCTCCGAGAAATTCAAGTTCTCCGCCTGCATGACAGGCGAGGAAAGAAGGTAAAAACGGAGCGCATCGGCGCCGTATTTTCCAACCACCTCCATCGGGTCGGGATAGTTCTGGAGCTTTTTAGACATTTTCTTGCCGTCTTCGGCAAGAACGATGCCGTTCACAATGACATTCTGGAATGCGTTCTTGCCGAACAAGGCACCCGCAAGCACATGCAAGTAGTAGAACCATGCACGCGTCTGGTCTAATCCCTCGGCAATGAATTGTGCCGGAAATGTCCTCTCGAGCTGTTCTTTGCGCTCAAATGGATAGTGCACCTGCCCGTAGGGCATCGATCCGGAGTCGAACCATGTGTCCAAAACATCGGGCACTCGGTGCATCTCGCCATCGCACTGCCGACACGAGAAAACGATATCGTCGACGATGTGTTTGTGGAGATCGTCGATTTTCCGGCCACTCACTTCTTCCAATTCACCCACGCTGCCGAATACACGCACAGACTGGCATTTTTTGCATCGCCACACCGGCATCACACTCGCCCAGAATCTCTGGCGGCTTATGGACCAATCGCGCGCCCCTTCCAGCCACTTGCCCCAGCGCCCCTCCTTGATGTGCTCTGGCGACCAGTTGATGGCCTTCGCGTTCTTGAGTAGGTTGTCTTTTACTTTCGTCACTGAGACAAACCACGAACTCGTCGCGTAGTTGAGAAGCGGCGTGTCGCATCGCCAGCAGTGCGGATATGCGTGCTCTACTTTTTCCTTCGAGAACAGCGTGCCGCTTCTCGCAAGATATTTGAGTATCTCAACATCTGTTGCCGTCGGATCTTCGATTGGTTTGACCTGCACTCCGGCAAAATCTTTCACCTCCGGCTTGAATGTGCCGTCCATGTTCACATGCTGGACAAACGGCAGATTTACTTTTTTCAGAAGCTCCCAGTCGTCCGCGCCAAACGCCGGTGCTTCGTGCGCGATACCAGTGCCCTCCTCCGCGGTCACGAAATCTGCGGCGTATATTTTCCATCCGTTCTCGCGATTCTTGAGCGACGTGTCGTTCGCATAGTAATTAAATAGTGGTTTGTACAACTTCCCCACCAATTCTTTTCCTTTTGTCTCGGCGATAACTTTCGGGTTCTTGAAATCTTTTTGATAACGCTCGAGTGCAGATTTCGCAAGTATGTACGTACCGGTTTCGTCGGCAATGCGAACATAATCTATATCCAATCCCACGGCGAGCGCGACATTCCCTGGCAAAGTCCACGGCGTCGTCGTCCAGGCCAGCAAGAATGTCTCGGGTTCATCGGCAAGCTCAAATTTCAGCGTGACAGCGATGTCTTTGACGTCTTTGTATCCTTCAGAAACCTCCTGTTGCGAGAGTGTCGTCTCGCAGCGCGGGCAGATGTGCATCGAGCGGTAGTCTTCGTAGACCAAGCCTTTGTCCCAAAGCTGCTTAAAAACCCACCACACGCTCTCCATAAACGGCTTGTCCATTGTGCGAAACGCGTTCTCCATATCGGCCCACCGTCCGATGCGCGGGATTATCTTTTCCCACTCCGATGCGTACTCGAGTACGCGCGCCCTGCAGCGTTCGTTGAACTTCGCCACTCCCATCGCGACAATTTCCTTCTTGTGCTTGAAGCCAAGCTCTTTTTCG
>MFLZ01000020.1:31453-39229 GCA_001781685.1 Candidatus Kaiserbacteria bacterium RIFCSPLOWO2_01_FULL_54_13 | reverse complement strand
ATAGTCCAATAGCGCGGCACGACGTCTTTGATGACGGAAGCGACGATGTGCCCATAGTGCGGCAAGCCCGTGGCAAATGGCGGGCCGTCGTAAAAGACGTACTCACCCCTCGGAGACGCTTTTTCAAGGGATTTCTCGAAGATTTTGCGCTCCTGCCAGAATCGCAGTGTTTCTTCCTCCCTTTTTGCCGCCTCACCCATTGGCGTATCGTAGCAAACGAAAAGGCCAGCGACGAGAGGAGAGTAGTGTTATGATTTTTATATGGACAGTCAGAATCGTGTCGCAAATTTGTCAGACTTCCGCCGAGAATCAGCAGAACAGTTATCCAGACTGATCGATGACCTCAATGAGCACAATCGACATCACGGTCCCGGTGCCAATATGGGAAAGATGTTGGGTAGATTCCTATCCGCTCGCATCGAAGGCCAGGACCCTGACATGAACAGGGCGCAAGCCGAGGTCATTGTCGAATCTGCGCAAGACGCAAGGACAGGTCTTGCTGAACTCCAAACTAAACATCGCGCCGTACTGAATCGCTTCGGTCTTAGTCTCGCGCACGAGGCAAGCATAGGCTTACGCCATGGGCTTCCTTCAGGCCCTATATCGATGAAGGTGACGGACGTCCGCGCCTTTCTTCGGTACGCACAATCGGTAAAACCGATACTTACGAGTGAAGGAAGAAACGGACCATTTAAAACACTCTTGGAATCAGTAGAACAACAAATCCGTACAATTGATTTCGAGCATCCATCGCCAATCGATAGGAGTATTTTGGAAAATCTTGACGATGAAGCGGAGGCATTCGGACGAATAGATCCAGACCTTGATTTGAGAACATTAAAACAATACGCACTTTTTCAACAGACAAAGCGTCTGCCAAACTATCTCGCTGTAGAACACGCGGGACTATGGCACAATCCTGGAAAAGGCTTTGGGCCGGCAGACTGGATCAAAGATATGATGCCAGCTGAGCTAGATAGGAGGTGGGCTCACGCGGCTGAGACTCTTCGATCCCAACAAAAATTGGAGAAAACCGGGGTGGCGCAAGAACTTAAATCCCATTTATTGCTCTGCATTGAAAAAGCAATCGAGAATTTATCTGAAATACAATGGTCAAAAGATTATGATTATAAAGAAGATTTCTCAAAAATATTGGAGAAATACAGGGGGGAGATTAATTCCATCGGAAATTAATCACATTTTTTCTGGTGTAGGGATGCCGAGAAGCCAAAGGCCATTTTTAAGAGTTGCGCGTATTGCATCGGTGAGCGCCACTTTGTGCGCGGCTGCAGGTGTACCATCGAGAATCTGTTCATTGGCGTACCAACGGTTGAACGCTGAGGCGAATTCCAAAAGGTAATTCGTGAGCAAGTGCGGCTCGAGCTCTTTCGCGGCACGCTCAACCGCTTCGGGAAAACGGTGGAGCAAGCGCGCGAGATTTCTTGCGCTCTCTGAAATCTCTAAGGTCTGACCTTTGGGAATTCTTAAGGTCAGACCTTGGGAAATTGCTTTCTCGACAACAGCAAATGCGCGGACATGTGCATACTGGAGATAGGGCCCCGAATCTCCTTCGAGACTGAGCGCGCGCTCGCGATCGAAAATAATGTCGCGGCCGGATGCTTGCTTCAGAATTTGGTACTTAATGGCGCCAACAGCTACCGCCTCAGCGAGTTTGCTCGCGTCTTCTGCCCGGCTCTCCTTCGCGCGCTCACCCGCGGCTTCCGTAAGCTCCGCAAGGAGCGACTCGCCCGTGATGACGTTTCCCTTCCGCGAAGACATCTTGCCTTCCGCAAAACGCATCATGCCGTGCGAGACGTGCCGAATCTTAGGCGCAAGCTCCGGCATGACCTCTCGCATTGCGGCAATCACCACCTCGAAGTAGCCGCTCTGCTCATGCGCCGTTACTGTTATCGAGTCATTGAACGTCCACTTTTCGGCCTTCATCTTGGCGAGTCCGAGCTCTTTGGTCTCATACGTCGGTAATCCCTTTGAAGTGATGAAGACACGCGTGTGCGGCCCGTGGTAGACGATGGCGCCCTCGCTTTTTACGAATACTTCCGGATGCTTACGTACAAGCTTCAAGCCCTCAGAGGCCGTCTCGCTCTCGAAAAAGTAGAAATCGAATGTCGTGCCAAGCATTTTGTAAATCTCCTCGAAGTGCTCGAGTGACGCCTTGCGGCCCACATCGTAGAGTCTATTGATCTCCTTGTCCGAGCGGTCATAAACTAACGCATTGATGGCATCTATCTCGGCACGAGCTTTTTTGTCCCCCTCGTAGACAGAAGCGCCTGCGGCGTACGCTTTCCCCAGAGCCTTCGCATCGGTGGCATCGAGTCCAAGCTTCTGCAAACCCCAGATCGCTTTCGCGACATGCGGCCCCACATCGCCTTGATAGTTGGCGCGCTTAACATTTGCACTCGTGAATTCGATGAGCCGGGCTACGCTTTCGCCGATCGCATTGCTCATCAAGTGGCCAATATGAAATTCCTTGAAAGGGTTCGGGTCGGTATACTCCACCATTATCTTCTTGCCTTTGTTGCGCTCATTCCTCCCCCATGTTTTCTCCTCGCGTGCATTCTCGACCGCTTTCGCGAGTTCGGCCGGCGCAAGATAAAAGTTGATGAAGCCAGCTCCCGCCACCTCAATCCTTTCGACGCCGTCGATGTTGCCGAGCTTCCCAGCAATTTCCTCCGCGAGCTCCCGCGGCTTCTTGCCGGCCTGCTTGGCGTACTTGAGCGCGATACCAGTAGCATAGTCCCCGTTCTTCAATTCCGAAGGGTGCTCAAGCGGAGCTTCGGCGGGAGATACACCACCAAGCGCCTTCGAGAGCGCGTTTCGTATCCCTTGGGCTACTGGCATGAGCCATATTGTACACTTGAACTACTTAATACCTGCGAGCCTCAAAATGCGTCGATAGTCCATATGAAGTAGTTTGGTAGCGTTGAGCTTTAGATGTTTTCGTTTCGCCTCGGCAATGACAAAACGTCCGACCTTATACGCGACGTTCTTGGGTTTACCGTGACCTCCAAAAAGCCAAGAGGATGGGTATTCGGTCTGATGCATCCTTTTTATCTTTTTGAACCAATAGTGCGCCTCTCTCTCGTTGTATGTGACATATGAACGGATGTGCTCGCTCGGATATTGCTCGAGGGCAAACATATCGGCAAGCCCCTCCGAGACCACAGAATTGAGCAGGACGTGGAATTTCTTCCGTGGAAGAGACATCGCATATCCTCGCGCGGCATGATGCATTTCGTGGTACGCGAGATATTTCAGTCGTTCGATAAGCCGCGCATGGTGTTTCCTCGAACGAAATTGCTTGTAATTAAGGGCTATCCAAATCCAATCCTTTAATTGCGTGTAGGCAGGCATTCCTTGCCTGTCCGTTCGGGGCCAGTTGGGATGGATGGTAATCGTAAGAACCCGTGGATTGTACCGCAGTGCTTTCGCGGCTTTTGTAACATGCGGCACCAAAGCGTTCTGAATTTCGGACTTTTCCTTTTTTGTAAGACCGACGTCTGAACGCAGGAACAGAACGTCTACCTTCATGGCTTAGAGATCCGCGTCGATGCCCATCGAGCGGGCAGTGCCAGCGATGATTTTCTTTGCTTGCTCCACGTCCGGTGCGTTCAGGTCTTCCATCTTTTCCTTCGCAATCTCTTCAAGCTGCTGCTTGGAGAGTTTGCCCACTTTGTTCTGCGGCTTGTCGGAGCCCTTCTCCATATTGAGCTTCTTCAAGATAAGGCGCGAAGCCGGCGGCTTTTTGACGATGAAGGTAAACGAGCGGTCTTTGTAGACGGTCATCAAGACTGGCACAACATTTCCCGCCATCGCCTTCGTCTGATTGTTGAATTGGTTTACGAATTCGCCGATGTTAACGCCCGCAGGCCCGAGCGCGGTCCCGACCGGCGGCGCCGGCGTGGCCTTCCCCGCTTCAATCTGCAATTTGATTATTTTTGTGACTTCTTTTGCCATGTTAGATTTTTTTATCGAGTGCTAACGAGATTAGAAAATCTTACATCCCGCCCCACTTTTGAGTTCCAGAACTTCGTACTCATATCATCTGTATCTGTGTGAACGCGACAGTATTGCATGTTTTTCTTAGTTTCAAAAGTGGGGCGGGATTAGGGAAAATACAGTCGCAAGCTCCTTATTTTTCTAAACCCTTTGCACCTGATCCGCCTCAAGCTCTACCGGAGTTTCGCGGCCGAACATCGGAACCAACACCTTAACCTTTCCGCGCTCTTCGTCAATCTCACCCACCTTGCCCTCAAGGTCTTTGAAGGGTCCGTCGATAATGACGACCGCGTCGCCTTCCGAAAGGTCGATGGCGTGGCGCACGGTATCGCCCGAGGCGCGCTTCAAGATCTTTTCCACTTCCTCGGGCGCAAGCGGCACTGCCTGATTGGCTGTGCCCACAAAGCCTGTCACCTGCGGCGTGTTGCGCACCACGCTCCATGCGTCGTCGCTCGCGATCATGTCTACCAAGACGTAGCCGGGGAAGATCTTCTCTTTCATTTCCGTCTTGCGCCCCCCCTTTACCTTGATCTTCTTCTCCGTCGGCACGATGACGTTGAAAATCTTGTCCTTCATGCCGAAAGACTCGATCCGCTGCTTGAGGTTCCTCGCGACAGCGTCCTCGTAGCCGGAATAGGTATGCACCGCATACCATTGCCGTTCCGTCCCGTACGTCTGCCGTGCCATGATGAATAGTTAGTAGTTGGTAGTACGTAGTTCGTAGTAGACATTATTCTCCGGTTGAAGTGCCGATGACGATGTCGGAGGTAGAGGTCGAGATAGGAGAAATGATTTCTGATGGAGCGCTCTGCGGCAGAAATTGGAGAGCGCGGCCAAGGCCAGTCGTGAAAATATAATCGAAGAATCCGAGATACGCGGCAATGAAGAGTGAGATTGCTATGACGATCACGGTATAGACGATGGTCTGCAGACGCGTCGGCCACGCCACGTGCCGCAGCTCTCCGCGTGTGTCTTTGAGATACTGTAAGAAGGACATAGATGGTTTGTAGTTAGTAGAACGTAGTACGTAGTGCCACACAAGTCAAACTGCCAATCTAAAAACCCCTCTCGGGGTTTGACTGCATACTAATCCAACGCAACCCAATGTCAAGCAGGTCGAACATGCTAGAGTAAATTGATGGGCGAGCTGGAATCGAATCTTCAGAATCCGGAAAAAAATAAGAAAAGTCGGCTCCTTTCTTCAATCGCGAAATCAAGAATTGCAAAAACCGTTCGAGCGGGCGGTGCCTTAGCAATGCTTTACGCCGCGGCACCCGGGATTGCTCAGGAAGCCGAAGCCGGGCCGAAAGAGCGGCCTGTTGCTGTTGAGAAAGCAAGTTCGAAAATAAAATCTCCAGAGAGCGCAAAGAAACCATCCCCCGCCGAACAGTTGCGACAAAAAAAGGAAGTGGCGGAGCGTGCCGCAAAACGAGCGCTTGAAGAAAAACAGGCTTTTGAACAGTTAAAGTTGTCGGACGTCCCGCAGGTTTTCCTTGAGAAGATAACCGCGGCAAAAGATGGGAGAAGTCTGAGTAGCGTGATTGGGCAAAAAGAGTTTGAAGGACTTAACCCCGATCAGCAGTTTTCCCTTCTGAAGTATATGAATTCATCTCGTTTCGCAGATCAGTATGACGTCTACGACAATGTTCTCTTCCGTTTAATGCGTCTGCCGCTCACAGAAGAGACTCGGAACTTTGCACTGGAGGTGGCGCCCCATGTCAAACCACGCGACAAGGATGATACGTCATATACGTTTGGTGTGCAGACATATATGGCAAGCGTGCTCCGAAAGAGCAGCGAAGACCGCACGTATCGTGAACTTGCGCGGAGCAATAAAGATTGGTCCGAAAAAATGATACTTGCGCTTGCGAAAAATACTCCGAGGGAGGGATTGATGCACAATGTTGTTTCGCAGCTTTACAGACACGCACCTTTCATGAGGGGTTGGGGGAACAATCAGATCGACGTGGATGACCTGATCCGAAAAGCATACCCGCTTCAGTCTCTTCCCGATATCGAAAAGAGATATTCGCAACTTGTCATATATCATGACGGCAAAGGAAATACGAGACCCGATCCGAAGTGGTTCTTTCTTTCTAGTTATTGGCAGTACCTTTTGCCTGAGGAAAAGATGACGTTTGTGCACAAACTCTTGTCCAAACCATCAGACGAAACAGCACAGAGAAAAAACGATGACGTGCTCCAACATATGCTTATCGAGCGCAATTATTGGAAAGACGAATCCCGAGAAGCATACGGGCGCATTATTGAAGAATTTGCCAAAGCCGACCCCAACAAACTTCTCAGAATGTACGTGCGAACAGGCCATTCGGCTAACTGGGGCGAAGACCTAGCGGGTCTGAAACTCGCCTTGACTGACCCTCGTACGCATCCGCAAGTGCGCGTCAACTTTATTAAACTCGCGTCTATAGAAAGCTCTGGGACACTCGCGATACGCGACGAGCTTATGAAACTTGTGCCCCCCGAAGAGCTGATAGTGACTCGGAACAAAGAGCCGGCGGCTATCAAATACGAAAATCCGTTCGATCGAAATCTGTATAGGCATACGTTCGGAAATGCCAATATCTTCGACGACGAAGCTCTCAAAAATATCCGAGAGATTCGACGGGAAGATTTGCCCGACGACATTCAAAAACTTCCGCCGCTAGAGACCGCTCAGTGGCAGGTCATGATTGCTCGTAATCTCTTTTTTCAAAATAAGAAAGCTGATCAGGTCGCCGTACGGCAGGAGGCTGAGCGGATCCGTGAATTTCGAGAAAAATATGCCGAATATCCACTTTTTAATCACACAACTATTGCATCTCATGAGGAAATTTATAAAGGGCGACCGCGCTTTGGGACGGCGGAATTTATTGAGGGCGTAAAGAAACATGCGTCGGACACGCTTCATATTTCTCCGCATCTTAATCGCGAACGCGGAGATTACCGCGTGACGCGAGAATCGCTAAGGAATGCGAAAGAAAAGATCTTACAATCCATCAGGACAACTCAAGCGCCGTTTACTTTTTTCGCGGACATGCACGGTGGTGGCCACGATAACGGCGCAATTTATCTGTCGGACGGTCAGTTACCCAACACGATGGAAGAAAAAGAAAATGGCAAAGGCCGTGAGGATAAGCGACAGCCGAAAGAAACTGAACGAACTGAGAAAATAACAGCAGAAGAGATTGCGCATGCTTTTGTCGAACGCTATCGGGATCCGCGAAAACTGCAAATGGCCCTTTCGAAACCAGATGTTGTCATTCTGGCGAGTTGCTTTTCGAGTAATATCGTGCGTTCAGTAGCAAAAATACTGCGTGACGCCCGTATGCCGATTCCAGTTCTGATCGGAATGGCTGAGTACGGGCAAGTTGGTTTTTCACAATTCTACCTGAAGGAAGGGTCTGACTTCGCTCGAAACACGATCTTGCAAGCAGAAAAGAACAGACCCCCGACAATTGGTGGCATTATTGATTACACATTTCAACAAAGAAGCTCGAAACCTGTAGTGATTGTGCCTGACAACAACGGAAACTATATGCAGCTCAGTGATGCTGAATGGTTCGCGAACGTCCACACAAACGTTGGTTAGTGCTATTTAATCTCGTACGTCACGCTCACGTTGGAGACTATCTTATTCTCGCCGACAGGGATTTCGGGCGCCATCGCTTTCGATTCCATCACCGCCATGTCGCCTCCACGACCGTATGCATAGGGCATAGGCGGATAACTTCCATTTTCACTGAAACCCACGATGCG
>MFLZ01000020.1:26171-31424 GCA_001781685.1 Candidatus Kaiserbacteria bacterium RIFCSPLOWO2_01_FULL_54_13 | reverse complement strand
CAAGTCGCCCGCCTTCTCTGTGTCGCGCACTTTCACAATCAGAGTCTGCGAGACCTGAAAGCCGCGCAAGACCTGACGCCCCGGCGGACAGTACCCCTCGCGGCACACGCTTTCCTGAACGTAATCATATTGAGGATAGACGCTATAATCTGCGGTCTTAATGTCCTTTTCTTCGATACCCCCACCTTTGAGATACGCAATAATGTCGTTTATCTTTTTCGTCGCCACGCCTTGCGCATCCTTCACCTCCTTCGCCTCCTCCTGAACGGTAACACTAAAGGTCGCCGTATCGGGAACGGCAAATACCTCTCCTTCGCCGGAAACAGTAATGGAGTTGGTTGCCGGGACTCCCGTGCCGATAAAGCGCCACTCTTTGAGATTCGACACCGTGAGCACCAGAAGAAAGAGCGCGAGAAATCCAAGCGCGGTTGCCGCCATGGTGCGAGGCCAGTGCGTCGCCTCAATAAACTTATCTGCCGTACGTTCGTCCATATGAAAATAGGTTTTAGGGACTAGGTGCTAGGTTATAGTAAAATTCGCCTGATAAGTATACACGATTCGTCCCTATGACGTTCGTACGAAGTGGATATTACAGGCAATGGAGGCTCGTGGACACAGAACTGCCTCGATGTACCATGAAAACCATGCCCTCGCCAACGGGAAAAGCGTGGATTGCGTGCCTACTCTTCGCGCTCGTAGGAATAGTGGGATGGACGAAAACGGGCTCCGGTACCACTGAGTCATTTCCCCTGCTTCTATTTTATGGGGTCTTGTTGGTAAATACATTCTTCTCGATACGAGCGTTCTCGGCCATCACTCCCGCGAACTCAATTCAGATCTTCTTCGATGCAATACTTGTCGTCGTCTACTGCGCACTCGCCTTCTCCTTTGGATCGGCGTTTCTATTTTCTTTTGTATCTGGTGTTCTTTTTGTGGTATCAATCGCGAAGTATTTTCACCTCAAACATCTCATCACGTTGTCCTCAGGACTCCTGCAGCGCAAAATAAAAATCAACGCACTGGGTGCGCTACTTTCTCTCTTTGCCTTTAGCGTGGCGGCCGCCGGATTTTCTGAGGCCGCTGCATGGATACTCTCCGCAATATTCGTTCTCGCAAACATCTACCTACTCGCAATTAACCCCATGTACCGAGCGGATTCGTAGGAGCCGTCACGGTGCAGTACCGCGCGCAGACTGAAGAACTGAGAGAAACGTCTCGGCAGATTTGCTCCATGTGTAGTTCTTAACCGAATCACGACATCGGTCAGGTGAAAGACTCAGACATTGCTTCGCGGCACGTACGATATCCTCGTCGAGATAGCCGTTGACGCCATTGTGGATTATGTCTTTGGGACCCGTTTCGCTATGGGCAGCAACAGGGATGCCGAGCGCAAGAGCTTCGACAATGACGAGACCGAAGGTATCGGTGCGCGATGGCATCACGAGCACATCCGCGCAACACATCCACGACACCAACCTCTCCCTGGTTTGATACCCAAGAAAAACGACGTCGGGATACTGGGATTCAAGTTTTTTCTTGTCCGGACCATCACCTATGACAATTTTGGTTCCCGGAAGCTCCGCAGAGAGAAATTCTTCAATGTTTTTCTCCGGCGCGATGCGTCCGAGAAAAACGAACACGGGTTTTTCAAATACACGCGGACAGACGCCTCGCGTGAAAAACTGTTTGTCTACACCCAAGGGCCACACCGAAACGCGAGTGAGTCCGAAGCCAAGGAGCTGCTTCTGCGCCGACCTCGTCGTTACCAAGGTAAGCGCGGCTGGAGAATAGAAATAGTAGATCAATTTCTCCACCAGCTTTCTCGCCCAAGTCCCAAACCTCACTTCTGCGTAGAGATGGATCTGGTTGTGGAATGTCATGGTGAATCTTTTGTTGAGGCGGATACAGGCCGCCCGCGCATACCACGCCATCGGCCCGTAGGTATGGATATTCACTTCGTCATATGCACCGTCTTTAATTCGTCTCCTAATATTTCTCCACGAAAACAGTGCGAGGCGGAATTCCGTATACAGGGGAAACGGCACTGTTAAGAATTGGCTTGGATCAAGCACATCAACCACCATGCCTCTTCTCTCGATTTCCTCTTTGAGATGCTCGATAACTGTGACGACTCCATTAATCTGAGGACGCCACGTATCGGTAACAAAGAGGATGCGGCTTCCTGGTGAGAGAGACATACGTTGCACAATTATATCTGTCTCGCGCCTCGATGTATAATTCGAGACATGATTTCTATCGTGATCCCAACCCTAAATGAGCGCAAGCACATTGGGAATCTCCTCGATTCAATCCTCACTCAAAAACTCAACGAACCTGTTGAAGTTATCATCGCAGACGCTCACTCAAGTGATGGGACACGCGAACTTGTGGAAAGCTACGGAGATCGAATACCCGTGCGTGTCGTTGAGGGAGGAGTGCCACCTGTTGCGAGAAATCGCGGCGCGCGCGCCTCGCGCGGTAACACTCTGCTCTTTGTCGATGCAGACGCAACGTTTCCCGATGCCTCATTCCTGCGCGAAAACTTCGAGTTTTTCAGGACGAGAAAACTTGGCATCGCGGCAGCACAGCTCATCCCGAGAAGCGGTCTCACTGTAGACCACATTATCTTCGGTATCGGGAATCTCCTCCTGCGCATACTTCAGTGGGTGCGGCCGGTTGGGTCGCTTTGTATGATGGTCTCACGAGACGTATTCGAGAGAGCGAACGGATATCCGGAAGATCGCCTTCTGTGCGAGGAGCACGATTTCGTCGAAAAAGCGGTGCGATTCAGCCGCTACGGACTTCTCCCGCGGCGTGTGATCGTCTCCGTCAGACGATTCAACAAAGAAGGCCGTCTCACGGCGCTCTCCAAATACACCTATGCGTCGCTCTATCGTGTGTTTGTTGGTCCGATAACAAAGCCGATTTTTCGGTACGAATTCACGTATGCCGACAGAGAAAACACCTAATATGCAAGAGAACCCGCTCTATTTTTTCTCCATCGTCATACCCGCACATAACGAGGAGAAGTACCTCGGCGAGACGCTCAAGCATGTGTGCATGCTCGACTACCCAAAAGATCGATTCGAGGCAATCGTCGTTGAGAACGGCTCAACAGATCGGACACTCCCGATAGCACGCGGGTTCGAGCGGGACAACGTGCGTATTCTGCAGTCGGAAAAAGGCGTGTCACGTGCAAAAAACCTCGGTCTCGACAACACAAGCCAGAAAAGCGACTGGACTATATTCCTCGACGCGGACACGTGCGTTGCTCCTCTTTTCCTCCGAGAATTGAGCAAATTTCTCAACAACGAGGTACGTAGGGACGCCGCTGTCGGCGCAGTATCGCTCCGACCAATCGAAAAAATGCATTGGTACGTCCCGCTTTTTATGTCATTCTATAACTTCTCGCGAAAAATTATGCACATCCCCTTTGCGCTTGAGATTATGCGCACGTCACTTCGCTCCAAGGTGCGATTTGACGAAACCATACAGTTTGCCGAAGATGTGAAATTGATCGAGGACGGGATGCGATATGGAAGTTTTTTCTTCTTTCCAACAAGAACCGTCTCAACGTCTATCCGCCGCTTTGAAAAAATTGGGTGGGGGAAGCAGCTCTTTTTGTGGGGCTGGCAAGGTCTTGTGCTCTCCAAGACAAACCACCGATCAGATGTCTATCCGGTGATACGATAGGTCCATGGAGTTTTTATCAGCCCTTTTCAGTGTAGTCTCGCATTTTTTGAGCTCGTATCCTCTGCTCGCATATTTTGTGCTTTTCACGGGAGCATTCCTTGACGGACTCGTCGGCATTAATTTCATCGTTCGCGGCGAAATCTTTTTTCTGACAGGTTCTATACTTGCAGGAAACGGTGTCCTGAATATTGCGCTTGTTTCCATCTCGGTCATTGCAGGCGGCATCACCGGCGACAGCACGAGCTATTGGCTTGGCCGGTGGCACGGCAGAAAGCTTTTCAGCAAGAACGGATACATTTTCAACGAAACCAACTTTGAGCGGGGCCAGCAATTTTTCGATGAACACGGTACAAAAACTGTTTTCTTCGGGCGCTTCTTGGGACCCATTTCGTGGATTACACCGTTCGTTGCTGGAACCTATCACGTTCCATACAATAAGTTCCTCATTTACAACATCCCCGGTGTATCGATTGGCATCAGTCAATTCCTCGTCGTGGGATATTTCTTTGGCACGAATTACAAAGGCATCCTTGAGACCGTACAAAAATATGCGTTCTTTTCCGTTGTAACGATTATCGCGCTCATAATTCTGTATCGATACGCGCGAAAACATCGGCATAGAATCATCGAGCGCATCATATCGCTTTGGAACAACAGATAGATGCGAGATTAGCGCACATATTTTTCGAGTGCCGCAACACCACGGCGCATCATGATGAATACGTACCCCCACAAGAGAGGTAGCCACACAGGAATTCCGAATACCAGCAGATCTCGTTTAAAAACTTCAACTCCCGTTGCCACGAAAAGAATCTCCCCTATTGTTGGGATCACGAGGCCTATCGCGAGAAACGCGAGGTCTTTCTTATCTTGTCTTACCGTAAGCGTCACTACTATGAAAAGCGCGTACACGCCCGCGAGTACTACGTCATTCCTAACTAAAGGAATGAGCCCTAGCATCACAACTATCGGAAGAATACTCGTCACGATGCGAGAAACGAGAAGTATCTTGGCTAGTATCGAAGGCATTACTTGATTGTACCGCGCCGTATCGGGGGCGATCGTCGGGAATCGAACCCGAATTGAGAGCTCCACAAGCTCCAGTGTTGACCGTTACACCACGATCGCCATCAAACAAAAGATTCTAGCAAAAAAAGCTCTCATGCGCGACGCTCTCCTCACGCAAAGAGTGCTAGCGTATCACAACCCCGACCGGGACAGGCTCTTGCACTACAACAACTTCGAAGGAAACTCTCCCGATTACCTGCCCAAATTCGGTCACTACATTGACGCGCCAATGCCCGGCGGTGGGGTCCCTCTTGACCGAGTAGCCGCGGTAGCCGCCGTCGCGTCCGCCCACAATGAAAAACGGAATGGTCTCTTCTGTGATCCAAGCATCTGCCCCCGCGTCAAATCGTTGCCATTCATGAAAAACTGTCGTCGTGAGTCCTGCTGGAGCAAAGACCGCCGTGTATACGTATGCCGACTCGCTTGACGTGCGACGAAAAACGGTATTGTATCGCAGATATGCCTCATACCAAGGTCGTGGTTCCTCGAGAA
>MFLZ01000020.1:19355-26154 GCA_001781685.1 Candidatus Kaiserbacteria bacterium RIFCSPLOWO2_01_FULL_54_13 | reverse complement strand
GCCGTCGATTCTCGCGGCGCCGTGGTAGACACCCGCATCTTTCAGGGCGAGCGGAAGCGGAGGAATCGCGCCCGTGAAATAGAGAATATTGAACGTGACGAGGATGATCGCGATTGATCGAGCGACTCTAGTGCGCTCCGCGTGTGCGCGCTCTGGCACAAGATAATAGAGGAAATAGTAGAAACCAATAATCACCGTGAGGCTCGCGAGCCCGCTTATCACAAACATGTACGGACCGATCGTCCCAGAGACGACAGGCAGGAAAAAGATGAGAAAGGAAAACAAGACAACGAAAAAGATGCTGAACTGGAACACGAAGCGGCTATACATTCGCACGAACCGCTCATTCCCGACGAGGAGCGCCGCAAGAATGAGCACGAATATCCACGTGACTTCAACGGCGGCGCTCCTCGAATAGAGCGAGAGATATCCCGCAAAGAGCCCGCCGAAGGCGAACTGCGCGACAACAGGAATCAGAGGCGTTACTTTGAGGATCCATGGGTGCCGAAGACGACCCGTCTCGACGAGGTTCATAAGTGTGATACACGATGCCGCAACCACAAGATAAGAGAAGAGGAGGAGATTACCCTGCCAGAGGTCCACACGGCGCAAGAGGACAAAGTAGTCGAGAAGCAAGGCCGCAATCAGAGAGAGCGGCGAGACATAGCGCATGTACCAGCGCGCGAGTTCCTCGACGTTTTTGGGAAGTTTGGGAAGCCGAGGGCGCTTCATATCGAGTCCCGATACTGCGGCGATTTCTCCGTGACACCTGCGCGATGGTTTGCGAAACGCGTGAGTGCGTAGAAGAGAGACGAGAGTCGATTGGCATACGCGCGACTCGACTCCGAAATAACGCGTTCACCTGATTCGTGAAGTGTCACGAGCCGCCGCTCGGCGCGCCTCGAAATCGCTCGCGCGATGTCGAGCCGCGCCGAAAGCTCGGTGCCGCCCGGCACTAGAAACGTCTTGATTTCCGGAAGACTCTTTTCAATGTCGGTAATAAGCGCGCTCATGGCTTCAACGCTCGACTGCGGCACAGATTTCGGAGCACCCGCCGCTTCCGCTTGTATCGTGAATAGGTGATCTTGCGCGTCGTGAAGAATTTCTTTCACCTCCTTGTTGCCGAGAACAAAATCATCGGGAGATGCAACCTTACACCATCCAACGATGGTATTGAGTTCATCGAGCTGTCCTAAGCATTCGAATATCGGAGAAGACTTCGAAACCCGCGCGCCCGAGGGCGTATCGAAAAGCTTCGTCGTACCTTTGTCTCCTTTGCCTGTAAAGAATGCCATAGATCAGCAACTTGTACCGTGCCTCTACACAAGTAGTCCAACCACATCTCGCCCCGTAGCCAAATCCGAAGGATTTGTGGTACCGGGGTCTCCTTTGCCAGTAAAAAAAGCCATGCAGTAATCATAGCAAATCACTTCTCCCTGGGCGTTGTACTATTATCGTATGTCTCTCGAACACCCAAAGTCGGCAGAAAAGCCAGGTGAATTCCGAACGCCGTTCTGCAATGCGATATTCAAGGAATTCATAGCACAGTATCCCGAAAAGACGGAGGCCATAAAAACAATATTCAAAGAAATCGACGCGCAAGCGATTGATAATTTAGATGTGTTCCGTTCAACGAGATTTCCCGGCGTTTCATTTTCCTATTCAAAACTTACCGTGACACCAGCATTGATAGAGAAACTCGGCTCATTACAATTTTCGGAGACGCCAACAGCTGCTATCTCTGAGACACCAGAAAAAACTGAGGGAGCTGAAGCGGATCCAAACGCCAAGCGTCACGACTACTTTCTGTTCACGGCAATGAATCTACCGCCGGGCGGACACGCATTCACCGCTCAGGATGTCGCGATCGATCGCTTTCTACGCCTCATACCTCTTGTTGCTGTTCCACTCGCTCGTGGTGAGAAACCCCCACAAGTAAATATATATTTCCTTGGCGACACCACTGGTCTTGGTGGTTCAGTGACTCCGAAGTGGCTAATAGGAACACAACTGAGAGGCTTTAATCAGGACGGCGAGTTGCGCGCAGAATTCATTAAGAAAGTCGAAAATGCGGAACCCGAAACGGAAGATAAGCCGCACATCGTGCTACAAGGTGTTTCAAAAGGAGCAATCATTGCAGAAAAAACTTCCAGATATCTCCCCCAGCATCTTCGCAAGCATACACAGCGACTGCTGGATAATCCCGCTGGAGATCATGGAGATGAAGCAATTCTCGATCGAGCTCGTAAAGGTCTGCAAGTTCTTGCAGGATATCGGCGCGAGTTAGCTTACCACGCAGGAAGCAACATGATGCAAAATCTGAGCGCAGAGGGTGGGCCTTTTATTCGATATTTCTCAAACTATTTAGCGACGAAAAAGGGTGTCCCGGAAGACAATCGGAGCCAGCGGTCCCTGAAATGGGGTGTTGTACTTTCAGAGGTTGGAAACTTGGTAAAGGGCACCTCGCTCGATACCCAAGAAGTACGCTCGTTCATCCGCCGAGGTATCGATGACCCCGTAACGAAAAGTGACGCAAGAACCCGCGAGGTGCAAGAAAAAGTCGCGCGTGGAATACCGCATCCCTTCTTTCAGCGCGGACGATCATCCGAAATCCCATTCAAAGGTCGCCATTTTTTCATCTACCATCGATACCATCGCTGGAGTACCATCTTGGATTTTGCACAAAAAGCGGGGCGCGGGAAGAAATGGGATTGGTCCCCTAAACCCTAAACTTCCTTCCTGGTACGCGGGACAGGACAAACACAACTGGGAAACCCTCGGTTTTCCCATTCCTTCCTCCACGGAGAACTCCCGTTCTCCGACCCTCTCCCGTGCAAATCTTCCCGTGCTCGCTCACGTTCGTTCGCTGTGCGCGGGACAGGACTTGCACCTGCACGCCATTGCTGGCATGAGCCCCTCGAACTCACGTGTCTGCTAATTCCACCACCCGCGCAGCAATAGTAAATATACCTACTTTTGTTCGGGAGTACCAGTTTCAGCGGAAACTGGCTCACTCTCCTCGCGCACTTCTGCTTCCGCTTCAGCTTCGAGTTTTGATTCTGGCGCAGGAATGCTGCTCATCAAACGCGTGCGGCGCAATTGCCGTCGCGCTTCGCGCGAGACCTTGTCGCGGATGTAATAAAGCTTTGCCCTGCGCACGCGGGAGCGCTTCAGAATCTCGATTTTGTCTACCATCGGAGAGTAGAGTGGGAAGATTTTCTCCACACCAACGCCGGAGAGTACGCGGCGCACTGTGAATGTAGCACCCGGCTCCCTCCCGTGCTTCCGCGCTAAAACCAAACCCTCAAACGCCTGCAGGCGATTCTTCCCTTTCTCCTCTTCGATCTTCTGCCACACCCGCACCGTGTCTCCCGGCCGGAGGTCGAGATTTCTCCGCGCATCCATATCTACGGGTGAAATTTTGATTGCCATAAAGCGAGACTATAACAGGACGTGGGCTAGAAAACAACGTTGAACGATTCGTACTGCTCGGTTGGTTCTCGCCACTCGACGTCCACGTCCGACACGCGCGCGAGAAACGGGCCCTTGCGGATATGTGTGAGAAATTTCTCCAAGCTGTCACGGTACCCTTGCGCGACAACCTCGACAGTGAAGTTCGGCGCATTGCGCACGTATCCGGTGAGCGCCAAGTGCCGTGCGTGCTTTGCGACAAAGTCGCGATAAAAAACGCCTTGCACCTTGCCCCGCACGACGCACCGAATTTCTTCTATCTCCATGTGCGCCCCGTTAGAAGTTTCGTATTCCATAAAATTACGATACTCCTCTCACGAGGATACACAATCATGCATAATCAATATTCGCTGACTTCTAACGGGGTGCGCGCTGAGGGATTCGAACCCCCGACCTTCGCTGTGTAAAAGCGTTGCTCTACCACTGAGCTAAGCGCGCATTAAGGTGCAACCTTAATGTACCCGTCTTTTATCATTTTCTCAATGTAGTCCTTACGCTTCATTTTTTTGATTTTCCGTTCGACATTACGTGCATCTTCTATCGTCTTGTATTCTTGCTTCAAAGCGACGGCACTAAGCTGAAGACGATTTGTCGTGCGAGTATGTCCATGCATGTGTTGCCTGATGCGTCTCTCCAAATCGGTTGTACTGCCGATGTAGTATTGACCATTCTTCGTCTGCAAAATATATACCCAAGCCATGTCATCCCCTCGGTAGGAATCGAACCTACATGACCGGCTTAGAAGTCCGGTGTTCTGATCCATTGAACTACGAGGGGCTGCTCTCTCCCCTCGGCCCTGTCCAAGCCGACGCTTCGGTCGGCTCACCGACCTGCGAAGCAGCGTCGGGGTTGAACTACGAGGGGTTATTTTGCATTTTACCCCGACGAACACGTCGGGGTCTATCCAAGCCGACGCTTCGGTCGGCTCCCCTACCTGCAAAGCAGCGTCGGGGTTAAGCTACAGGGGCGTGTCCCCATCCTATAACTTTCGGCCTCTATTTTGAAGGGTCGGCGATCTTGGGCGCATTCTTCTTGAGAAATTCATACTGCGCCTGCCGCGTGGCAAATCCCTCGAGTGTCGCCTGCAAATCCGCTCGATTGAGCACGGCGCCTCCGCCCCCGCTCGGCGAGAGCGTTATTTCTCCTTCTCCACTGCCAAGCGCCGTTAGAAGCTTCATGCCTCCGTACAAGGCCGCACCCACAACAATACTCACCGCAAGTACAAGAAGCACGCGCCAGTAGAAGTCGGCAAGTATTCGAAGACGCTCCGGTTCATGCCGATATCCCCACAGATCGCGCGTATGCGCCCACATGTTGGTAATTAACCTCATGTTGGAAAGTCCACGGTCGTGAAGAACCGCATGCGCGCGACGACGCGCCATATGTTCCCCTTGGATTTCTTCGCCCCCGTACTCCCGGGCAGCTGCTCGAACTGCAGCTCATTTACAGAAGAAGGCATCGGGAATGACTCGAGAAGAGAGGCGACGTGTGCAACCTGCGCAAATGTCCCCTCGGCCTCTATGACGAACGACGCCATGCGAAGCGGAGAACTAGGGTCGGAAGAGGCCGCAAGTGCCTGCCCGATCTTTATCGGAACTCCCGAGTCTCGCGCTACTCCCTCGATCGAGTCGAGAATCTCTACAACGTCCCTCCGGGCGATTCCTTCCAATCTCGCACGGGCGTCTTTTGTCTCGCGCGCGAGAGCATGGAGACGCAGTATAGCAGACTGTAGTACCGACTCCTCCACTTCTTCTGCCGCGCGCGAGGCGTGCGCAGACTCTTCCTTCGCGATAGTCCACGCAAAGAATCCGACTCCAGCCCAGAGCGCTATTGCGACAGCGAGCGCCCCCCAAGAAATAAACTGCAACGAGAGGTAGTGCGCCATAGATTCAAAACGTACCCGTGAGCGTCACGCTGAAGCGACCACCTTCAGGGATCGAGAGAATGCCTATCGGCACCGATACGGTCTTGAAACGCGAGTCCTTCGAAAGGGCCGCGCGATACGCATTGACCTCGTCTCGAGAGGGCGCCACTCCACTAACCACAATCGTCCCCGGGTCCCCGCGCGCAAAGCTCATGCTTGAGATGGTGATCCCCGGAGGCCGCGCAGAGAGAACACTGCCGAGAATCTGGAGAGCCGACGTCGTCGAAGACGCGACCGGCCGGAGCTCTCTCACCAGGGCCTGCGCTCGCATGACGTCATCTCTGTCTGTACTCGGCGGCAACGACACCGTCTGTAAAGGATCATCGATGGCAGCGTGCCCAGAGCGTACTATCGCGTATGCCGGCACGAGCGCGAGAAGAGCGACTGCGCCACATACGATCACAATGAGAGAGCCGACGAGAACAAAGCGTGCTCTATGGGCATTGCGCACAGCCTGCAATGATTCCATCGGAAGGAGATTCGACATAGTCAAAAGCTTCTCAACGCGAGGCCAACCGCAGTCGCAAAGCGGAGCGACCTCCTGCGATCGATCGGCGGGATGTAATCGTCGAACGAACATACATTCTGCCACACGTTGGGTCGCAGCACTTCGGCCTGGACGCGGGCAGCGACATAATCACCCAAACCTTTCAAATTCGCGCTGCCGCCAACAAGAAAAACCCGCTCGACCGGCGTCATACGCTCTCCCCGCTCGTTTCTTCGCGTGTCCCAGTAGTGGAAGTGCCGTACGACCTCGTCGGCGAGCGCTGACACGGTACCAGTGATCACCTCAACACCGGGGGAGTTCTTGCCGCCTGCCGCGAGAAACCCCTGTTCATTCTTGAACTCGTCGACGTCTTCAGGTGCGAGTGAAAGCTTTTCAGCAATCACGCGATCTATCGTCTCGCCGCCAACAGCAACGGTGGAAGTGAAGATCGGAATACCGCGCTTCAAGACCGCAAACCCGGTGCGCAAACGACCAAAATCCACCAAGAGCGTGATCGGCTCACTCTGTGCGCCACTCGTTACTGCGCGCGCAACGGAGCGCGCCTCTACCTCGAGCGAGAGGAGCGGGATCTTCGCGAGAGAAAAAGATTCGGCGTAGCTTTCGGCCAGTTCGCGCGGGAATACGGTCACGCCGACCTCCTCGCCTACTCCATCATCGTGTCTCATAATCACATCAAAGTCATACACTGCTGCGGACGGTGCGATGGGAACGCGATCCTCGAGCTCAAACTCGACCATAGAAAGTGCCTGCTCTCGCGAGGAGTTCTCGGGAATGTGCATGCTGAAGACGTACGCAGATTCCTCGGGAAGCGCCACGTGGGCGCTTTCAGCGCCCAGCTTCTGCTTGACTCTCCCGAGTGCCTCTCCGAGGAGTGTCGTGTTTTGCACGAAGCCATT
>MFLZ01000020.1:15678-19283 GCA_001781685.1 Candidatus Kaiserbacteria bacterium RIFCSPLOWO2_01_FULL_54_13 | reverse complement strand
GAGATATCGATGCCCGCCGCGGACGGGAAAAGCATGTGCGGTCGCGGGAACCAGCGAGCAAGCATATTCGAAACTGCGTGCACGCCGCTTCCGAAACGCGAAAGAGAAGAAGAAAACCCCATCCTTAAATTATATACTGAATTAGCGGAGTTTCGTGCCCGGCGGGAGACTTCGCTCGGGAGAGAGGAGTGCAACACCACTCTCATCGCCTGCCTCACCGGCAGGCGGGCTTGCAGCAAGAAGCATCCCCTCACTCTTGATGCCGCGCAGTATGCGTGGGGCGAGATTTACGACATACGGAAACTGCCTGCCGACTAGCTCCTCAGGCTGCTTCCACTGCGCAACGCCCGAAACAATTGTGCGCATGCCCAGTCCACCAGCTGACAAATCTCCGAAATCAACCGTGCATTTGATGAGCTTGTCTGCCTCGGGCACCATCTCTGCAGCAACCACGGTACCAATTCGTATATCGAGTTTCGCAAAGTCTTCGTATGTTAGATTCTCTTCGAGCATAGCGGGTTAGAGAATCTTACACCCTGTTAAATCTCGCCATAGGCGGGGGGCTTTGCAGAGCCGCATTTAACAGGGTTAAGAAAACATATGCGCATACACTCATTGTTTTCTAAAATCTAAATACCGCTGCAAAATGAAAGCTGCGGCCGCGTCGTTGCTGTGCTCACTCCCCTCCGGAGCATATCGAGAAGCCTCAACCGAACTCCCTGCTTCAAACGCAAATTTGCATTCGATACCTGTCGCTTTTTCAAGCTGTGCACGAAACTCTTCTACTTGTGGCGTAATAATGTTCTCTCCACCCCCAAATGCGCGCGTATCGCCAACAACAATTTTCCCGACGCCTTCTTGCGCCGCAATTTTCGCAATAGACGAGAGAAGCGTATCATCGTTCGAAAATTCTGCGCGCGGGAACGCAATCTTCCCTTCAGCGTCTGAAACCGCGATGCCTACCCTCTTCGATCCGTAATCTACGCCGAGATACCGCATGCGGGAAGTATGGGGTATCGAGTGTGGAGTATCAATGCTCTGCAAGCTTCGACGTTTTGTACAACTCGGGACGAAACGGCTTGAGCCGGACAATCTTCGGAGAGAGTCCTGCGGCGGCAAGGTCGGCTTCCAACGTATCGACATATACCCCGCTCTGGTCGTACCCAAGCGCGATGATGCCGGGGTTCTCGTTCTTGATGTGTTCAATGTAACCTATCTCATCGCCCAAGACCGCTCTATCGACTAGGGGATGCGCAGCGAGGGCCGCAAGACGCTCGGACTCGTTGCGTCGCGGCGCGAAGCCTCGCGCTCGCGTCGCGGCGCTGTCGCGCGCGACAGAAACGATGAGGTATGGCTTGGACACGCGCCCTTCGACTTCCCTCAGGGCCTTGGCCTGCTCAAAAAAGTTCTCATGTCCGGGATGAATCATATCGAACGTGCCGAATACCATGATGCGTGTCGCCATAGATCAAAAGGCAAAGGGCAAGGGGCAAATGTTATTCATACTGCACCATTTGCAAAGTATTTTCGAACTGCGACGATGTCAGCGGCTACCGCAGAGCGAAGCGCATTATCATTCTCGAACGATTTGTCATCTCGTATTTTTTTGAGAAGCTCGATGATGACTTCTTTGCCATAGAGATCAAGACTCGCATCAAGAACGTGCGCTTCGAGCACTTTTTGCTTCTGATCGGCGTAGGCGGCAGCCGGATACTCTTTCGCGTCAACTTTGACAAGAGCGGCATAAATTCCTGATACACGCGAATCTTCGAGGGGAATGTTGACGGTGGGGAATCCAAGTGCCGCAGCGCGCCTCGTACCTTTTTGTACAATACCTGAAAAAGTACCCATACTGCTTCGTTATCGGGGAGAGTAGGTGTATCTTACTCCATACGGAGGGGTGCTCCGAATGGTAAGGAACTAGTCTTGAAAACTAGCGCCCGAAAGGGCTTGTGGGTTCGAGTCCCACCCCCTCCGCAGACTATACACAGCCTCCCGTGGAAGCTCTTGCAGGTACGGTACAATGACATCATATGAAAAATAGTAGAGGTTTTACGCTTATTGAATTACTAGTAGTCATTGCTATTATCGGACTCCTTGCATCGATCGTCGTGGCCTCGCTCTCGAGCGTGCAAGCGAAAGCGCGCGACGCGCGGCGCATGGAAGACGTAGATGCATTCAGGAAAGCGCTCACGATTTACTCCTCCGACTCGGGTGTGTATCCGATCGTGACGGCGACGACCACCTTAAACTCAACAACAACGCCCGGATCAACACTCATCTCTGCTGGCACTATCTCGACGATCCCGCGAGACCCGAGCATCTACCAATATAGCTATGTCTCTAACTCGACGGGAAGCACATACAGCTTGAACTTCTGCCTCGAAACGAGCTCTATCAGGAACTTCAGCCAGGGCTGCGAGAACTACATCGTTCCATAGACTGTTGCGGCCTTGCACGTTGTAAGCATCCAAAACGTGTACAACAACCGGAACGTTTATAACGTTGGTATAATTGCCAGATGCCAACTTCCTCGACGCCCATACGCTGGCGCGCATACGAACACGAGCATGTGGAGCGCTCTCGTGATTGGTATTGGGCACTCGGTATATTCGCGGCTTCGACCGCGCTGATCAGCGTTCTCTTCGGCAATTTCTTATTTGGGATCCTCATTCTCATCGCTGCGGCAACACTCGGACTCCTCGCGCAGTCTCCACCACCTCTTGTCGAATTCGAGATCTCAGACCGCGGGATACGCGTCGGAGGAGTGATGCACCGCTACGAAGAAATCATTTCGTTTTGGGTGGAGGACCACGACGCCGATCCGCCGATCCTCCTTGTCGATACCATCAAGTGGCTCTCGCCCAACCTCGTGATTCCCCTCAGAGACGTAGACCCGAAGCTCGTGCGTGCATTCCTTACGGAGCGCGCCGACGAGGTACCCATGAAAGAACCCATTTGGCACCACATTCTCGAGGCTTTCGGATTATAAAAGTCTCGCTTACAGGACTTTCACTTTTGTACTCGCTTCCCGAGTGCCGCCGCCGAGTGTCACGCATTTGAGAACAAAGTTTGCTGCCGAGGTGAGAGGCGGCGTTGTCGCTGTACCGTTCACGCTAGTGTTGCTCGCATTCTGCGAGGTGAAGTCGGGAAGGTCTGGGCTTGAAATGACACATGACTTCATGCCCGAGGTGACCCAGCCTAAGGCGGAAGTTTTGCCACTCTGCACCGCCTCCGGATTTGCAACGAGAACAATGGAGAGTTTCGCGACTTGCACGCTGCACTGCGCGTCTGCCGTGCGTCCCAGGTTGGTACACGTAAGTGCGTAGGTGGCGGTATTGGTGTTGCCGGGCGGCGCAGCGATAATGGTCGTCGTCGAGCCGGAGAGCGCACCGTTGGTGCTAAAGCCCGCGCCCACGCTCGCGGTTGCATTGGTGCATGAATATGAAATAGCAATGGACATCCCGACATCGGCAATCCTCGGCTGGCAGGATATTTGCGCTGTCGGAGTGGTGCTCGCGATCGGGCCGCCGCCTGGCGCTCCCCCCGGCACGCACTGCCAGCCCGTAGTGCATGCGCCGCTCTGTGTAGGCTTCCATGTCCCA
>MFLZ01000020.1:9722-15657 GCA_001781685.1 Candidatus Kaiserbacteria bacterium RIFCSPLOWO2_01_FULL_54_13 | reverse complement strand
TTGCTGCTGCTGGAAACAGGGGGCAGGTGGCTGAGTGGGTGGTCTCGGAGGCGGATTCGAGGACTGTCCGTATCCGTAGTATTGTTGCTGTTGCTGGTAGTAGTACCACTGGTCGCGCTGGTAATTGTATTGCTGGAGCTGCTGTTGGTACTGCTGCTGTTGTTGTTGATATTCTTGCTGCGTCTTCGCGCACTGAGGGCCAAGACCGAGCATCTGCCCCAAGGCCTGCGCCAACGGTCCGAGACTCTGCGGTCCTCCGCCACTAGGCGGCGTAAACTTCGGACCTCCGTCGCCCGGGCGCGGGAAGGTTTGTTGCCGCTCAGGAATACAGTCAGGGCGCGTCCCATAGAATCCTGCCGGACATTGGCAGCCGTTTGCAGTGGGATTTTGCTGACAGCGGTCAGGCGGAGTTTTGCCATCCGGAGGTGCGGTCTGGGGAATGACGCATTCTCCGCTGCGGGCTAACGTTCCGCCCCTACTCTTACAGTACCAACCTGAGGTATCTTCAAGTGTTTGCGGCTGTTCACACTTATTAAGTGTGTAGTTCCACACTTGCCCCGCAGGACAGGGCTGAGCAGTCGGCTGCTCTGTCGCGGTCCCGCCGCTGTCGGCAGGATGTCCAGGGCACCCCGGAGTCCCTGGGCAAGGTGCGGTGTCGGCTCCCGCAGGCGTGCCCCCCGTTGTACCCGGGTCCGGATTCAATACGCTGTCGAAGACACTCTGCTCTGCACTACTGATGGGTACTGGTGTTGAACCCTGGCCACGTAGAGTATTATCGAGCGCCGTTCTCTGTGCATCCGGACTCAGTCCAGAAAGAGTCGCGAGGTTGGAAACCTCCTTGCCAAGTTCGGGCTGTTTATTATCTTTTGCCCAGCTGCACACCTGAGGTTTAGTCCCGGGTATGCACCATTTCACATAACATGTTCCTGCCTTTACGTCATCAGCTTCTTTACACCCTTGGTCCTTTATCTTCGCCACGTATGATTGTGGCCCCGACGGTGCGAGGGCCTCAGTCTTCGGTTCGCAGACCATGCCGACTTTCTTAACCGCCCCAGTGGCAGGATCTATCTTTCCACTTGGACTATTAGCAGTACAGAGGTTTTTTACTGGATCCTGTTTTGCGGGGGTACTTGGTAGAAATAACGAAAACGGGTTCGGACCGCAATACCATGCAGTACATGAAGCGTCCGCTGCAAGAACACCGGACGCAGCCGTCTGGGAACTTCCTTGATAGTTTGCAAAATCAGCAACAAGCGCGGCACTGCCGAGCATGGCGACGAGGACGAGACTTGCAAGTATCGATGCTCCGCGCTGCCCCATCCGTGGGGATTCACTCATTTCACAATGATACTCCATCTGTGAGCACTCACTGCGCAGAATGTGGAAAAGGCCTTAAATAGTTGCTACATTGCAGAAACCCCTCGTCGTTCAATGGATAGGACGCATCCTTGCGGAGGATGTAATGTGGGTTCGATTCCTGCCGAGGGGACTTGCGAGAAGCGCGAAAGATTCCTGCTTGCCCGTCCGTAGCTTTAGCGAAGGAGGGCCGAGGGAACAAGATGCTACGAGATAATCGCGCGGATTCGTTTTGAAATCCTCGATTTCATCCGCGCGGCGGTGTTCCTCTTAATCGTGCCCCCTTTCGCAGCCTTGTCTATCGCTTTGTAGAGCGCAGGAAGCGTCGCCGTCGCGCCCTTTCCATCTTTCGCTGCAATGAGTTTTGAAATACGCTTCACTGCATCCTTCATCGCCTTAGCACGACGCAGATTGAAAGTGCGACGCCTGAGCGACGCGCGGTGTGCCTTTTTTGCCGACGCTATATTTGCCACAGTCGTGAAATCCTACCCGAAGTGTCCTCGATATGCAATCGCGGTATGATATGTGAATGATCGGTCGCATCGAGGGAGTCGTTTCGGCAAAGCGAGCGGGGTTCGCTGTCATCTCGGCAGGAGGCGTTGGATACAAAGTAGCTGCGATGCGCGAGACACTCGGGAAACTCAAGGAGAAACAAGCCGCGTCGCTCTGGACTCACCTCGCAGTGCGCGAGGACGCGCTCGACCTCTACGGATTCACGAACGAAGAAGATCTGCATTTCTTCGAACTGCTCCTCACGGTACACGGAATCGGCCCCAAGTCGGCGCTCGCGATCCTAGATATCGCGGATGCCGCGACACTCCGAAGTGCGATTTCAGCCGGGAACTCTAGTTACCTCACAAAAGTCTCAGGAATCGGGAAAAAAACTGCCGAGAAAATTGTAGTCGAGCTCCGAGACAAAGTCGGCAAGAGCGCAAAGGGGAGCGAAAGATCTCTCTCGGGAGACGAAGAAGCGCTCGAGGCGATGCGCACGCTCGGATATACGCACTCTGAGGCGCGCGAGGCTCTTCGCAAGGTGCCCACGGCAATCGAGAGTGGAAGCGCCCGCCTGCGCGAAGCACTGCGCTTACTCGGCTCCCGCTAGGATAGAGCGCTCTGCGACGCATGCTTGCTCTCAAGGAACAGCTCAAGAAAATTCTCCCGCCGTGGCTCCTTTCGGGCTATCACCTCTTCCTTGCGTGGCTCGGGGCAATTGTGTACAGCCGTCCTTCGCAGCATCTCCTTGTCATCGGTGTCACCGGGACGAAGGGTAAAACGACGGTGACAGAAATGATCAATGCGATACTCGAAGAAGCCGGCTACACGACGGCACTCATTAATTCAATACGCATCAAGATCGCGTCCGATTCGAGAGAAAACACCATACGCATGTCGATGCCGGGAAGATTTTTCACTCAGAGATTCCTCAAGAGAGCTCTTGAGAATGAATGCACGGCGGCAGTCTTAGAGATGACCTCCGAGGGTGCGCAGCAGCATCGCCATCGTTTTATCAATCTCGACGCTCTCGTCTTCACGAACCTTGCGCCCGAACACATTGAGGCGCACGGCTCCTACGAGGCTTATGCGGAGGCAAAGTTTGAAATAGGCCGCGCACTTGCCCGTTCGCGTAAGCGACCTCGGGTCATGGTCGCAAATGCCGACGACAAAGCGGGCGCGCGCTACCTTACGCTTCCTGTAGAACACGCGCTACCCTTCTCGCTCTCCGCCCAAGCGCCGTTTTCTGCAGACGAGCGGGGCGGATACTTCACGTTCGAGGATCAAAAAATCTCCCTGCAGCTCCCCGGCACGTTCTCGCTCATGAACGCCCTTGCGGCAGCCACAGCAGCACGAGCTCTCGGAATTCCTGTGCAAACGATTGCACGCGCGCTCGGCAAGCTCACGGTAGTCCCCGGCCGCGCGGAGCGCGTCGAGGCCGGCCAAGATTTCACGGTAGTCGTCGACTACGCGCACACGCCTGATTCGCTCGTGGCACTTTATGAGACGTACAAGAATCGCAGAAAAATCTGCGTGCTCGGATCAACTGGCGGAGGGCGCGACGCATGGAAACGTCCGGTAATGGGCCGCATCGCAGAAGAGCACTGCGATACGGTGATACTCACCGATGAAGATCCCTACGACGAAGACCCTCGGCAGATCGTCGAGGATATCGCGCACGGCATGACAAAGAAACCCGAAATTATCATGGACAGGCGCATCGCGATTTCGAGAGCCTTCGAAATCGCCCTGAGCAAGTCGAACGAGTCGAAGGGCATCCCTCGACAAGCTCGGGATAATCAAAACGGCGTCGCCGTTTTGATTACCGGAAAAGGCACGAACCACGAGATTTGTGGACCAAAAGGTTCGACGCTTCCGTGGAGCGACGTAGCTGTCGCACGCGAAGAAATCGAGGCTCTACTCAGGAAGTCGAGAGTATAATGAGCGCATGATAAAGAGAGTCCTCATCGGTTTTGCGCTCGCGATCGTCGTGATTCTCTTTCTCATCTGGCTCTTCACAGGCGGACCGCGAAAAATATCGGGGGCCGCGAGTGGCCTTGCAAATTCCTTCAACATTATATTCTGGAGTAGCACCTCTACAGGCCAATTCCGCCTCCCTTGGCAGCCCGCGGACCTTTCACTCGGCCCTGATATATCTGGCATTGCGCAAGACAACGAGGGGCAAGAGGCGCAGACACCCGAAGAAGAACTCTCGGCCGCACAAAAAGAATACGACGCGATCGTCAAGAAAATGCGGGATGCGAAAACATTCGGAGAGCCTTCGCCCTTCCGCGGCAAAGTGCAGCTCGCGCAGGGAGACGCGAAGGCAAGTTCACCGGGCTCCGAGCATCTCATAGTGGAAGCGATGTGGGACAACACAGCGCCCACAAACGTGAGCGGCTGGTCACTGCAAAGCGCCTTGACCGGCATTCGGGGATACATCTCGCGCGGCGCGAATTTCTTCATTCTCGGCGCAATAAACACGCAGGGAGATGTCTATCTCAATCCCGGCGCTTCAGCGGTCGTTACCTCGGGCTACTCTCCTCTCGGCACGTCATTCCGCGAAAACTTGTGCTCGGGATACCTCGGCGAGTTGCGAACCTTCACGCCATCGCTTAGCCGCAACTGCCCGCCGCCCTCTGAGTCGTTCCCTCTCACGCCCGAAAATCTGCGTACCTACGGAGACGCGTGTTTTGATTTTGTCCAATCGCTTCCCGCATGTACCTTTCCGCGCACACCTGCGAGTATTTCTCCCGCATGTCATATCTTCCTTTCGAACAATCTCTCGTACAATGGCTGTGTACAGAACTTCCAACACAAGAGCGACTTCGCACGCGATTCGTGGCGCATCTACCTCAATGCCGGCGGCGAGCTATGGCGAAATACGCACGACATCATACGCCTCCTCGACGCAGAGGGACGCACCGTGGACGTCGTCTCGTATTGAAGTCAATGACTACTTTTTCATCCCATGGGATCAAAAAGTAATCTGCTCACGAGCGAGAAAAGAACAGAATTACTCCCGCGGCGACGGAAACGTTGAGTGATTCTTTCCCGCGCCTTGTATGGCGTGGATGGTGAGCCTGTCGAACCACTGTGCCGCGCATCGGTATCTCAATGAGTGCGTCACACTTCGCGCGAACCGCCTGCGATATGCCGCGCACTTCATTGCCGAAGATGAAAAGTGCCGGACCCTTTAGGCGGAACTTCCGGTAGTCTGAGGCGCGTTCGTCCTGCTCAACACCGACAACCCTCCACCCTGCGTGCTTGAGTCTCGAGATGAGGCTTCCCGCCGACGCGACGCGCTCCCACAGAACGGATCGTTCCGCGCCGAGCGCGGTCTTCGCAATCTCTTTTTGTACCCGCCCGAAGCGATCACACGGCGCGGGTGTGTAGCCGCTAAGATAGATTTTTGAAACTCCCGCAGCGTCCGCTGTGCGAAATATGGAGCCGACATTGTGCGCACTCCGCACATTGTGTAACAAAACCGCAACTTCCTGACCCATGCCCGTTTATACATCCTACCCGCAACAGCTGTCCACTGCCTGCCCCGTAGGCAGCTTTGCTGTCCTTCGGGGTATACTATTTGCATGCTATCCGTCTTCCCCGAAATCCTCTTCCTGTCGCCGCTTGCGCCATTCCTCATTCGCCTCGCGCTTGGAGGTGTTTTTGCCTACGCGGCATGGACACATATGAAAACCACCGATAGTCTCCCGCGTTCGTTCAGCGTGATTGAGGGTGTGGTCGCAATTCTCCTTGTTGCCGGCGCGTGGACACAACCAGCCGCCCTCGGAGCTTTACTCGTCATCGCGGCTCACTTGGCCACTCCCCAGCTGCGCACGGTCTCACAGG
Organism: Candidatus Kaiserbacteria bacterium RIFCSPLOWO2_01_FULL_54_13; assembly: GCA_001781685.1. Classification (GTDB taxonomy): domain Bacteria; phylum Patescibacteriota; class Minisyncoccia; order Phycocordibacterales; family UBA2100; genus UBA10103. The sequence continues at coordinate 9,957 of MFLZ01000020.1, read as the reverse complement.
GCACCGCGCTCCTCGCACTCGTGATGTCCGCGTCACTTCTCGTCACAGGAGCCGGCGCATTTGCCTTCGACTTGCCGCTCTAGAATCCAGCTTCCCGCTTGGAGCTTACAGCTTCTAGCATTATATTTTCAAAACCCCCCATAGCTTAGTGGTAAAGCAGCTCCCTTTTAAGGAGTTGATCTAGGTTCGATTCCTAGTGGGGGGACACGAGCGAAACGAGTGCCCACTACTAGAA
>MFLZ01000020.1:1189-9694 GCA_001781685.1 Candidatus Kaiserbacteria bacterium RIFCSPLOWO2_01_FULL_54_13 | reverse complement strand
AAGGAAGGTTTGGGAAAACCGTGGGTTTCCCAGCAGTTCCATTCCTAGTGGGGGATGGCTTAATGTCTCTCTATCTTGATGCGCACTTTCAAAAAGCGCCATGTGCCGAACACAAGCGCGACGATTCCCGCGGCAGACGCAAACACTCCAAAGAGAACAACGTTGGGGTTCTGCGAGAAGTGGATCAAGACCGCGCCGAGAATTAAGAGCGAGAGCGCAGTGCGAACGTATGCGAGAAAGGTCCGCTCGTTTGCAAGCGCGGTGCGTTCGCGCGCGAGGAAATCGGTTCGATTGATTTTCTGCTCTTCACTCATGCGCCCATAGTACCAAGTGAAATCACTCCCACGGCCTCGGTAGGCTCAGCACGGAGAAAAGACTCGTGTAGTCGTCTGTCCACACGTCGCTCGAGGCGACGGGAGGGGGAGAGTCTGTGTTGGCAAACGCGACTGATCTGAAAACTCCCGAGTCCTTCGAGAGAACGACCCACAGGGAAGAGCTCCCGCCGGGACTCGACTCGCCGCTGTCAGGAACGAGCATTGCGTTCATGCCAAGCTCGGCCGCAAGACGAAAAACGACAGGCGCGAGCTCGAGGTAGCGGCTCGAAATGTGTACTGCAAGAATGCTCTCGGGCGAGCGGAGGTGTGAAGCATAGAGCTCAAACGCCTGAAGTGTGAGGAGATGAACGGGAATCGTGTCGTCGCTAAATGCGTCCACGGCAAAGACGTCAAACGCTCCAAGAGTGCCGGCTGAGAGTTCTGATTCAAGCAGGATCCGTCCGTCCCCGATGCGCACCTCCGTGCCCTCACAGTGCGAGAGGTAACTGAAGTAGGAGCGCGCGATTCCCTCTATGCGAGAATCTATTTCATAGAACACGTACATATCACCAGGCCGGCAATAGGCTGCGATCGTTCCCGTGCCAAGCCCGATCACCCCGACCCTCACCTCTTTGTCAGAGCGAACATTCTGTTCATACAAAATCGCCCTGCCAACTCCGCTCCCCGGCGTAAAGTACGTTGTCGGCAAACGTGCATCTGCCGGATTCGCAAACTGCATCCCGTGTAGTGTCGTTCCGTGCATGAGAGAGACAGTGTCACCCTGAAAGTACACCTTGGCGCTGCCATAAAAGTTGCGCGTCGCAATGGTCGGTACACCCTGATCAGCGAGAAGGTGGCGCAAAAAGAGTGACACTACAAGAACAAGAAAGAAGACTTTCACGTACGTGATGTGATGCGACTCGAGAATGCGCGGGAAGAACGGTTTCGGAAGCAGCCACGCAGCAAACGCACCAGAAACCGCGAGCGCCAACGGGAAGTCCCAGAAGTCGCTAAACACCAGCGGCGCAAGCATGCTTCCCGAGAGAACCCCGATCGCTCCGCCCAAAGAAATAAGGAGATAAAAGAAGGGCAAGACGGGAGTCTGCGGTCTCATCCGATAGAGCAGCGCGTGACACGTAAAGCCGCAGAAGAAAAGGAGCGTGAGGTACGAGAGGATCTGCGGCACGATATCGTCATACGCCGCTGGCGTAAACCACCACGCCACAGTAGCCGAGGCAAAAAAGAAAAGCGGCGTAAATATCGACTGACCCCAGCCGGCAAACGCGATCACGAACGTTGCTAGATATAGCGCAAGCGGCACGATCCATAGCAGCGGCACGGGAACTATCGTTTGGGTGATGTGCGTAGTTGCGGCGAGAAGCGTGAAGGAGGGCAGCGCCGCAAGGAGAATCCACAGCACGCTTTCCATCAGAGACACGCGGGCTCTCTTGGGTCTCCCCTCAGATGTTTCTGACGATGATCGTCTCGTGGAAAAAAATACCAACGCGCTCACCACATACACCATCGCGTACGCAAAAAAGAGGAGGAGCCAGATTCCCTTCTGGTACCGGAGCGAGATAAAGGGTTCGATGACAAAGGGATAGCTAAGGAGCGCGAGAAGTGAGGCTACATTCGAAAGTGCATAGAGCGTGTAGGGCTCACGACCCGTCCCCGTGCCGTACCAATATTGGAGAAGCGGCGCCGTCGTTGAGAGAAGAAGGTATGGCGCTCCAATCGAAAAGAGAAGCGCGAGGAGCACCTTCGCGGCAGGCTCACCGTCTACAACAGCGTCAGGCACCGCAGGTACGAGGTGCGGTGCAAAAAGGAGCACGAGCGCAAAAAGGACAGCGCCCGCGACAATGCACATGTGGATTACAAACTGTCTCCCGTGTGAGATCTTCGCGAGCACGTACACATAGAGATATCCGACAAAGAGCGCCGCGGTAAAAAAGACCAAGCTGGTCGCCCACACCGACGAAGAGCCGCCAAAATACGGGAGGAGCTGCTTTCCCGCAATCGGCTGTATGGCGAAGAGCAAAAAAGATCCGAGAAATATAGCGGTGCCGCTCAAGAGATACGAAGAGTCTCGCATATCAGTATGAACCCGCTAGATAGCGAGATTGACCGTTACGGAATCGGTGAGAGACTTCCCGTCTGGTGTGAGGCACGAAATCGTAAATGTCGTGGCACTCGAAAGTGGCACCGTCGCCGCGCCGCCGGAGAGCTTGCTTTCGTTGAAACTCCCGTCGGCTGAGCGAATCGTGCATGATTCAACGCCTTTCGTATTCCAAAAAACCGACGCGCGCGCATAGAGGGCCACGGTCGCGGGAACCGCCCAGATATCAACCTTCGGCTCGCTAGAAGGCTGAGGCGCGCTCGGCGGCGGCGCGGGGCTCGGCGCGCTCTTTTTTACGGTAGTGGCAGGAAGCTCGACAGGCGGAGGCAAGATGCCGACCTCATAGCCGCGCCACGCGCAGAGATCATCGAAGAAGGAGGGAGGTATCAGGTACGAAACGAATGAGCCGGCCCACGGACGCGACTTGCACACGTTCACGATCGCATTTTGCACCTTCCCGACGAGAACGTCTACGCCGAAGAAGCCCGCGGACTCGGTGTTTTGTTCTGCGTCGCGCGCGCGCGCAAAGATTGTTGCTCCTGTATCGCTCACTACAATATCGCCCTCTCTCCCCGAAGGGAGCGGGGCTCCCTGCGCCGCAGGGAGCGGCGTACTGATTTCTACAACTTGACCAGTCGGCGGCTGCGCGCCCTCTCCTTCCGGACGCGCGACTGTGACGCCAGTGCTCGTCTCTCCAGTACCTACTAAAGTGAATTCGATGCCAGATGCTCCGCTCCCGCCTGAGCCGAGCGCTTGCAGAAGGTCATTTATGGCGCTCGAATCCGCTCCAGCTGAGAGAAGAGAATCAGATGTGGGGGGAATGTATACCGCACACGGATCCGAAGAGGGAGCGCTCACCTGATAGGGAGCGGTGCACTCTTGTCCTGCCTGCTGCTCGGGCTGCGGCTGCTCTCCGCCTCCGCCACCTCCACCCTTCTCTGCGAGTTTCTTGAGCATGTCCATAAATTGGCCGAGGCTACCCATGCCCTGGGTCTTGCCATACTGATCGGTGGATGTCTGGCCTTCGCAATTGAAGCTCGCAACACATATTCCAGACACCCTGCCTCCGGGCGGATCGTCCCAACATGCGCAGAGGTGCATATTTGGACTTGGCATACACTTACCGCTGACTAGTTTCTTCTTGCACCCGCACGGATCTATCCACACTGGATCGCACATCGCGTCCGACTTCATCGTAAGCCCCGCATGGATCACGAGCGGAAGCCCGACGAGTACACAGAACAGCAAGAGCAGTGCGAAGGAAGCTCTTCCGGATTGCTCTACCCTCTCTCGCGCGCGGTACACCATCGCTAAATCGAAATCTCCACGGTCACATGATCGGTGACAGGCTCGCCCTGCGGTGTAAGACAAGAGATTACGAATGTAGTCGCTCCTGTAAGAGGCACCGTCGCTGAGCCGCCCGAAAGTGTTTGCTCCTCAAAGCTCCCGTCGGGCGAAGTCACCGTGCACGATTCGACGCCCTTCGTATTCCAAAAGATCGAGGTGCGCGCGCCGAGCGACACTCTCTCTGGTACGGCCCAGATTTCTACTTCGGGAGCGACGAGAGGGCCTGTGGGTGTAGGCGACGCGCTAGGAGCTCCCTGACGTACTTTCTGAAGGATCATAGGAGGTGTGGGCGAGGGAGGCGTCCCCACCTGATAGCCGCGCCACGCGCAGAGACTGTCAAAGAAAGTGGGTGGGATCACATACGTGACGACGGAATCCGCCCACGGACGCGACTGGCACATCTTCGCGACCAAGCCCTGCGGCTGCTCTCCGCCAGAGATAGTGGAGCCATAGAAACCTGCGACTTCGGTATTCGCTTCCAAATCGCGCGCACTCGCAACGACGGTCGCGCGCGTGGGGGTGAGTTCAATGTTGCCCTGCGTCCCCGCTTTGAGACTTACCGCTTGGCCGGCAAGTCCTTGGCCTTGGCTCGACGTGGCGCCCGCGGGAGCTTGCGTCGCGGTTTGCGCTCCACCTAGCTCTCCCGCTCCACCCTGCTCACCGCTGCCCGCACCCATGAGTTTTTCGCTCACGTTGGCTGGCTGATAATTAAGCGCCCCCGTTAGGTCATCACTCACATTGAGAGCGCTCCCGCTCCCGAGAGCCTCGAGGAGTGCGTTGGAGGCGCCCGCACCAATTCCGCTCGTGTTGGTCAAAAGGGAGCTCGACGTCGGCTGGACATAGCGTGCACACGGATCCGACGACGGCGCCGTCACTTGGTAGTACGAGCCCGACATACATCCTTCTCCTCCTTGCTGGCCCTGTTGCGGCTGCTCTTCTTTTGGCTTTCCTCCTCCGGGTGGGGGTGGTGCACCGCCCCCGCCTCCTTTTAGCGCCTCCATCAATTTCGACAGCATCTTCGCGAACTCCTCCATGCCCCCAACGCTCTGCTGTTTGCCAGCCTGATCAGTGAATGTCTTCCCCTCACATTTCCCTGGAGCGACACAAGTACCATACACAATGCCGGTGGGCGGAGTATCCCAGCAGATGTTCGGGCACATGTGCTTGTTTTGTAGCGGACTCATCTGGACGCAACTTCCTTTGGTCTTGACCATCCCACACCCCTGACACGTGTTGCCTTCAGGATATACAGGATGACACATGCCATTTGCTTTGGCGCTCATCGCCGCGTGTGTAGCGAGCGGGACCATCAAAAGAATCACGGCAAAAACCACGAGAGAAACCCGCAGAGTCATTGCATTAATGCTATCGGACGCTAGGGAATCCGCAATAGGATTTTATACGATTTGTTGACACCCTCTTAGAGCCACAAGCTCTAACGGAGCAGGCCCAAAATGTAGTGTTCGAGCGCATATTCGAGGTCGAAGCTGGAGCGGCGGGCTTCGTGGGGAAGTTCGGCGAGCTCGGCGACAAGCTTAGCCCCTCGATTCCACTCGGGGCTCCTCGCTTTCGCTCGGAGCAACATATCTTTCGCACCCCAGAAGAGCACGCCGTGGATAGCTTCTGGCGCCTCGTCGCGCATGAGCGCTCGCTGATAGTTCACCCAGAGCGCCTTTTTGTCGCCTCGCTTCAGGGCGTATGCGAGAGCAAAAATTTCTCCGCCTTCTTTTTCTCTCTTCGCATCAAACTTCTCAACAGTTTCAGCATGTTTCTCCAAGATCCGCCTTGTCTCCGCGTCGAGTTTCCCTTCGAGAATAAAAAATGACTCGTTCGACTTTTTTATGTGTGGAAGTGCGCTTATGACGACGCCTTGCATCTCCTCGTTCGCAAACACACCGTCGAGAACGACAACTCGCTTCTCTCCAAACATCCCGCTTCCCCGCAGCGCTTCCTGCAAATCGGCGACGGAGTTCGCGTCGGTAATCCGAACTATGCGGGATTTTTTGCCTTCCTTAGTGAGAGCTTTGCTCATCTCTGCGCGAGCTTTCTGCCGATCCGTTCCTAGATACACATGCAACATGCCCACTATCATCTCACAGCCGCGCTAAGTCGGTACCTTCCTCACCTCTCCCCAGTTGGATCCGAGAGAAATCTCTGCCACGATGGGAACTCCAGAGAGTTTCTCAGTGGGCACGACTGATTCCATCACATGTCTGAGCTCGCGTGCCATATTCTCCGCGCTGCTTTTCTCCAATTCGTAGACCAACTCATCATGCACTTGGAGAAGAAGTCGCGCCTTCTCGCGCCATCCTTTTTTCTCGATTAGCGCATCGGCTTCCACCATCGCAAGTTTGATGATGTCGGACTGTGTTCCCTGAATGGGCGCGTTTATGGCCATGCGCTCGGCCTGCGCCTTGATGTTGGGGAGCGCGGATTTGAGCCCCGGAAAGTAGCGACGGCGCCCGAAAAGCGTCTCGGTAAATCCTCTCCGTGCCGCATCGGCTTTCGTGTGCTCGATATAGCGCGCGAGTCCGGAATAATTCTTGAAATATTCTGCGAGGAAGCGCGCCGCCTCCTCGCGCGAGATGTTTTCGCCAAGTGCAACACGCAGCGCATTCACGCCCATGCCGTACAGAATGCCGAAGTTGATAACTTTCGCGCGGCGGCGCATTTCGTAGTCGACGTGCTCGGGCGGGACTCCAAATACTTCCGCCGCCACAGCGGCGTGCACGTCGCCGCCGCGCTTAAATATCTCGATGAGTTTCTCATCTGCCGAAAGCCCCGCTGCGACACGGAGTTCTATCTGCGAATAATCGATCGCCGCAAGGACATACCCATCCTCGGGGATGAACGCCTCGCGGATGCGCCGTCCGTACTCGCTCTTTATCGGAATGTTCTGGAGGTTCGGATTTTGGCTTGCCATCCGTCCCGTCGTCGTCCCTGCCTGCAAGAATTCTGCATGGAGCCTGCCGTCTTTCCCCAAGAGTTTCGGCATCTTCTCTATGTAGGTACTCATGAGCTTCTGAAGTTCGCGGTACGCGAGAATGTCAGCGACAACTGGGTGAAGTGGACTCAATTTCGCGAGCTCCTCTTCTCGCGTCGTGCGTGCGCCGGTTGAGGTCTTCTTATGGCGGACTGGCACAATCTTGAGCTCGTCGAAGAGCACGGTCGCGAGCTGCTTGGGGGAATTGATGTTGAACTCCCGACCCGCGTGTTTGAAGATACGCTCTGACAACTCCGCAAGGCCTTTGCCATACTCGCGCGAAAGTTCCTTGAGATATTTCGTATCCACGCGGACGCCAGTATCGTTCATCCGCCTAACGATGGGGATCAGGGGTCGCTCTATGCTTTCAAAAACCTCTCTGAGGCGGCCGGTCTCGCGCAACTTTGCGAAAATAATCTCACGTGCCCTCTCGAAGTCTTCCGTATTTGCATAGCGCAAAACGTCCCCGAGACTAGGATTGGTTGTATCCGAATGGAGAAGCCAGAGCGCGACCGAGGTTTCGGCGAGAGCGCGAGGGTCAACAGAGGACTCGTTTACGCCCAAGGACCGTCCATGGAGCCCCTTTAAGGATGGTCCTTGGGCGCTGGCCTCATCGCCTCCGCTGTTCGAAACTCGGATTCTCTCCTTGAGCGAGCGGAACTCGAGCTCGTCGCAGAGCGATTCGATATCAGCCGCGTTATCTTCCATGTGCCACGTTCGCTTCGGCAACTCGAACTGAAGCGGAACGTTCGTTTGAATAGTGGCGAGCGATTTCGAGAAGACCGCCGATGCTTTCCCCTCTCTTACAATTTCCGCCGCGCGAGCCTTGATGCCTTTTTCTCGGAGAATCTCGGGGCTCTCTTCGATGGCTCGATACATATCTTCGATCGAGCCAAATTGTTGTATAAGCTCGGTTGCAGTTTTCTCCCCGACACCTTTGATACCCGGAATGTTGTCCGAGGGGTCGCCGCGCAGAGCCTTGTAGTCGACCACATGCTTCGGGTCGAATCCAAACCGCGCCCTAACCGCCTCTTCGTCGTAGAGAACGGTGTCAGAGAGACCTTTGCGAAGCGTATAGACCGAGACGCGTGGAGAAACAAGCTGGAGCGTATCGAGGTCGCCTGAGGCAATTACAACGTCGAGGTCGCTTCTCCCGCTCACCTCCTTCACGATCGTGCCCACAACGTCGTCGGCCTCGTATCCAGCTGCTTCGTATAGAGGAATGCCGAACGCTTCAAATACCTTCGGCGATTTCTCGAGCTGTGCGACGAGCTCAGGCTCTGCCTTCGCACGCGTTGCCTTGTACGCCTCGAAGAGCTCGTGTCGTTGGGTTTTCCCGGGAAGATCGCGTGCAGCGACGATGTAATCGGGTTTCAAGTCGTCAATAAGCTTGAGGAGCATCGAGATGAGACCATACAAGGCGCCCGTGGGCTCACCCTTGGACGAAGAGAAATCCGGTATCGCGTGATACGCGCGGTGGATGATGGCATGCACGTCAAGTATCACGAGCCGGAGTTTTTTGTTTTGCTTAGTTTCTTTCTTTACCATCAGAGGTGATGATACGCCCTCCCGTAATGCGCTACAATGTGGAGGATGGCCCAGTTTGCTGATGAGAAGAAACGCGGGGAGCGGCTCGAAGAGCTCCATGCGCGCGAGGAGGAGCAACTCTCGGAAATGCTTTCGCACAAGTACGGTGTTGGTTACGTCGACCTCACAAAGAAATCCATAGACTCCGATGCACTGCG
>MFLZ01000020.1:0-1171 GCA_001781685.1 Candidatus Kaiserbacteria bacterium RIFCSPLOWO2_01_FULL_54_13 | reverse complement strand
CCGACGCACTCGGGGCGGTGCAGAAGCTCGAGCGTCTTGGCTATGCCGTGCAGCGCTTCATCGTCTCGCACGCCTCCCTTCTCCATGCGTGGGATCGCTACCACGACATCTCGTACGCGACTGAAACGGAAGCCGGAGTCTTGACGCTCTCGAACGAAACGATCCAGCAGATGCTAGAAAAACTGAAGGCTCTCAACGACGTCAAGGTCGAGATCGCGAGTCACGCGGGAAGCAAGGACACGCATCGCATCTCGCGTGTCTTGGAGATTATTATGGGCGGTGCCCTCTCCCTCGGCGCATCCGATGTACACCTCGAGCCGGAAGAGAAGGGTGTGCGCATGCGCTACCGCCTCGACGGTGTCCTCACGGAGGTCTTGGTGTTCGACGCCGCGACCTACGCCTTGATCATTTCGCGCATCAAGCTCCTCTCGGGCCTCAAGCTAAATATCAAGAACGCCGCGCAGGACGGACGCTTCTCGATTGTGGTGAATGAAAAAGAAATAGAAATCCGCACATCCATACTTCCCGGCGCCTACGCTGAAACAGTCGTCATGCGCCTTCTTGACCCCTCCACAATCGCGCTTCCCATGGAGGCACTGGGCTTCGACAAGTACCTCATGGAAATTTTCAAGGTGGAAATCGCAAAACCGAACGGAATGATTTTGAACACGGGACCCACGGGCTCGGGAAAGACGACGACCCTCTACGCATTCCTCCGGCAGGTGCACAATCCCGGCATCAAGATCGTCACCATCGAGGACCCAATCGAGTACCACCTACCGGGAATCGTCCAGACGCAGGTCTCGAAAAACTACACCTTTGCCGAGGGGCTGCGCTCGACCTTGCGGCAAGACCCGGACGTCATCATGGTCGGCGAGATCCGCGACAGCGAAGTCGCCTCAACAGCAATCCATGCATCCCTCACGGGTCACCTTGTGTTCTCAACACTTCACACGAACGATGCGGCAGGCACCTTTCCGCGCCTCATAGACATGGGCGTGAATGCAGACATCTTGGGCGCCGCGGTCACGACCTCGATGGCACAGCGCCTAGTGCGGCGCCTGTGTCCCAAGTGCCGCGAAGCGAAATCCATCACGGCAGAAGACAGAAAAGTCATGGAGCCACTCCTAAAAAACATCCCACACCCTGAGGATCTGCCCGCCAACCGCGA
>MFLZ01000019.1 GCA_001781685.1 Candidatus Kaiserbacteria bacterium RIFCSPLOWO2_01_FULL_54_13 | reverse complement strand
GTGGCTCTCTTTTGACCGCGAGCTGGCAAACTGGGCGCAATAAGAAGTACCCGCGTTATCGTTGCCACAATCCGGCCTGTACTCAAAAGGTAGGAATCGGTAAGAAAGACCTCGAAAAGAAGTTTGCGGCGTTTCTGGAACGCATTACGCCCGACGAACGGTTCCTGAAAATGTTTGAGCGAATCGTGCTCGACGAATGGAAAGGCCAGCACATGAGCGCCGCGCTCGAAAAAGACAGGTATTCAAAAATGGTAACCAAACTGGAGGAGCGGAAGCAACAGCTTATGCAGATGCGAATGGACCGCGAGATTTCAAAGGAGGAGTACGCGGAGATGCGAGATGCGGTAGAAAACCAACTCACGGGGCTTGGAATCGCCCGAAATGAGGCACAGACGGACGAGTCAGGATTGGAGGCAACTATCGCGTACGGCACGCAATTCGCGCGGAATGTGGCGCGACAGTGGCAGGATATGACCGACCCCGCGCAACTCTCACACTTGCAAAAATTGGTGCTACCGGAGGGAATCACATATGACAAAAACACCGGAACCTTTGGCACCGCTGTTTTGTCGCCTGTATTCAAGCTATATCAAGAATACAAAACTTCTAAGTCTGACCTTGTTGCGGGGGCAGGACTTGCACCTGCGACCTCAAGGTTATGCATACTACTTCGACTTTCGCCGCTTCATCTACTATCGGTAGACTAATTTGTAGTCTGGACTATGCCTTCATCCTTTTCTCCACAGAGAAGTCGGATGCCTGCCGTCTAGTCTCTACACCTTTTCCGACCATTGTCGGAGCTTGGCTCGGTATTGCCACTCCATACGAGAGGTTTCACCGAATTTGACAGGAGTTCCACTCACAATTACTTGCGAGTGAGCCCTTTTGAGCCTTGCGAGCTACTACTGCTCCACCCCGCTGATTGAAAGAGTACCATTTTTCGCGTACGAATCAAATTTTCTACGCGAGTTTAGAAGCTAGAAGCTCAAAGCGAGAAGCTGCCAGCTATTCAATGTAGCGGAATTCTTTGAAGACGCGATTATATAGGCCGATGACTCGGCGCACTTCGCGCGGCGTAAGATCAATGATATCGCCTTCGTGCGCGACGCGGTTGCGCACCTTGTGCGCATCCCACGCGGCATCGATCGAATTGAACTGCGCGCGATCCACCTGCTTCATTTTGTCGGCTATCGTCTCGCCCTTGTAGCCCTGCAGATCCAAAAGTTCACTGAGCATGATGTCGGCTTCGAGTATGGCAAGTCTCCAACTCTCCGGATTCGAGCTTCCCGCCTGCTCCTCGATGCGATTCCACCGGAGCTGTGTCCTCGGGATATCCACCTCCGCAACGGTACGCTGCGCCGCGCGAAACGCGAGCTCCTCGCGCCGCCGGATTTGAAAGATACGAATCCAGCAGTAGAGGACAACGGCCAAAAAAGGAATCGAAATTGCAATCGAGATGAGTGCAAAGACAAACCACCCCTTTATGAGCACCTCGTACCCTGCCTGCCCGGAAGCCTGCGCGAGAAGCGCAGGAACATTCCATGCCGCGACTGGTTCTTGGAGATTCGCAAAGGGAGAGCTCGGGCTCGTGTTGAGAATCGCGATGACAGTCGCAGGCACCCACCGAAAAATAAGCTCGCCGAAAAGCCAGAACGTGCCGGGAAAAGCGCCTGTAAAACTGCCATCCGCTCCGTCCATCCCGTTAGAGGCAGGTCGCGGCCGCGCCGCGCACCGTGCAATTAGCTGCCCGTGTAATAACTCGACCTCTTAGCATGAATCGGAACCCGCAAGAAGCGACCGCGGCCTCTAACGGGACCATCCTGTACAGTATACCCCGCAGTACAATTCTCACCGCTATCTTAACCACACGTGGACAATGGCAGTGGTCACACAATGATACTGACTACATCGAGTTTGCTGAATTGACTACGGGGCAAGCCCCCGTCAACTCGCGGATTTCTCCACGTCTTCCCCAATTGAGAAAAGTACCTCTTCCCCACCGTGCGGCGCGAAAATCTGAAACCCGACAGGCAGATTCTTGCCCTCACGCGCAACGGTGCCGGAAGGCACCGAAATCGCGGGCACGCCTGCGAGATTCACCGGTACGGTGAAAATATCAGCGGCATACATTGCCAAAGGATCGCTTGATTTTTCCCCGATTTTAAAGGCTGGCGTCGGAGAGGTGGGTGTTGCTATCGCATCTACTCCGTCAGCTGACGGATCGAAAGCACGCACGAAATCCCCCCGAATGAGCTCGCGCACAGAGCGTGCCTTTCGATAGTAGGCATCTGCGTAGCCGGCAGAGAGCACGAATGTCCCGACAAGAATTCGACGGCGTGTTTCCGGACCAAATCCTTGCGCGCGCGTCTTTGCGTACACGCTCTGTATATCATCGGCCGGGACGGAGAGTCCATACCGAATACCGTCAAAGCGTGCAAGATTGGTAGAAACCTCCGCAGGATTGATGATGTAGTACACGGCGAGCGAGTACGGTACGTTGGGAAGTTCGACATCTTTTATCTCGTATCCGGCTGTCTTCAGTGCATCTAGCGTCTGCTGGAACCGCTCAAGTACATCGGGGTCTGTTCCCTCTTTCAGGAACGTACGTGGCACTCCTATTGTTCTCGAATGTCGCTGTTTGCTGTTCACTGTGCGCTGTTCGCTGGCGTCTGTCAGTGACGTGCTGTCATTCTTGTCGTATCCTCGTATTTCGTCGAATATCGCGCGCGCGTCTGCGACTGTTTTCCCGATAGAGCCGATTTGATCGAGAGAAGACGCCGCGGCAATGAGACCGAAGCGGGACACAGCGCCGTAAGTGGGCTTCAAGCCGACGACACCACAGAAAGCAGAGGGCTGGCGGATGGAGCCACCGGTATCAGAGCCCAGTGCACCAAGTGCAAGCCCCGCAGCGACGGCAGCAGCCGATCCGCCTGAGGTGCCGCCCGGCACGCGAGATGTGTCATGAGGATTTTTGGTCGGGCCGAACGCAGAGTTCTCTGTTGAAGCACCGAGGGCGAATTCATCCATGTTGGTGCGGCCGAGAAAAACGGCGCCGTGGTCTTTCAGTTTCTCGACGACAGTCGCGTCGTACGAAGCGCGATAGTTTTCGAGGATTTTAGATGCGGCACTCGCGATGCGACCCTCAATGAGAATATTGTCTTTGATAGCAAGCGGGATGCCGGTCAAAGGTTTCGACTCGCCGCGCGCGATCACCGCATCAGCGGCCTTCGCTTCTTCCCGCGCTGAGTCGGCCCACACTTCCAAGTAGGCATGAATCTCGCCATCTTTCTTCGCTATGACATCTAGGTACGTGTTTGTGAGCTCGAGCGCGGAATATTCTCCAGCGTCGAGCGCCCTCCGCGCCTCTGCAATTGTGAGTTTGGAAAGATCCATGCTACTTTTTGCGCGAAATGACCTGTTTTACGGCGATTCGGTCACCCTCACGCGTTGGAGCCGCGCTCAAAAGCTTTTCGGTATGCACGCCACTCTCGTGGGGATTTTCGTCCGCGCGCATGACGTTCTGAAGTGCAGGCTCGTGCTTGGGTGCCTCGGCTGCCGCCTTCTGAATGGTCGCAACGAACGCGAGAATATCCGGAATCTCCTTCTCAAGCTTCGCAAGTTCCTCTCCAGAAACCTCAAGCCTTGCGAGCTTCGCCAACGCCGCGACATCTACCTTGTCACTCATCGGAATACTATACCGCGAGACTATCGGCCGTAGAAGTGCGATGAAGAGCCGCTTGTGCTACACTGGACGCGTTATGACCAACGCCGTCATACAAAAACGTCTTTCAAGGCTTGAGGCCGAGGTCAGGTTAATCAAGCGAGCGGTTTCAAAGCGCCCGGATTTTTCAGCTGATGAAAAAATTTGGAACGAATTCAAGCCGATTATAAAGGCAATCCGTGCGCAAAGAATTTCCGGAGCGCCAAAGAAAGGAAAGAGGCTTCCAAAATGGCTGCAGGCGAGTTTGAAGGATATCGAAGAAGGACGTGTCTATGGGCCATTCGATACCGTGGAAGAACTTCGGACATCTCTTGAAGCGAAGGGATCATGAGACTTGAACACACGCTGCAAATTCGGCGTGAAGTTCAAAAGTTTCCTAAGGAAATTCGAGAGACTTTTTACAAGCAAGCCGAGTTTCTCAAGGACAATATTCGGCACCCGTCGCTACGAGCGAAAAAATACGACGAAGCACGGGATATTTGGCAGGCACGCGTTACAGGAGGCATCCGGTTTTATTTCCGCATCGAGAACGATACGTATCTCCTGTTGAATATTAGAAAACATCCGAAGTAGAGTATGCGTAAACGGCACAAACTAAAGAAACACTCGTGTACTCTTTGTAAGCCGCATAAAATGAACGGCGATTGCCGTCGGAACTCGAGTGATCTTTCGCAGTTGAAAGAATGGGAACATGAGCAGAAATTACTCCTTGAATCGCAATATCACCCACCGCGCGAGCTTCGCAAGCGCGGCAACATCCACCTTATCCGTCATATCCACATACTATACGGGGGAAAGAGTAGATCGTTAAGCGTGTTACGATTACAGTATGGCAGAGAGTGGGGAGAGAAAGCTGAAAGATATTATTCAGCGACCAGCTAACCCGAAGCTAGATGCAGCTGAGGCACGGGCCGCACAAATTGTTGAACGTGCTCAACTTAACGAAGCAATACGTGTTATCGAGGAATTGGAAGAGGAAGTGGTCACAATGAAGATTTCAGAGCGCTTCAAAAGAGATAAGGTCCCGAGCGAAAGCCCGTACATTAGGGGCAAAACACCCGAAGGTAAACCAACACATCCTCTAGTGGGAGGTAACCCAATGAGCAGGGCATTCATCGGCTTGACGGAAGATCAATATAAGCAACAAAGTTTATTGAGGGTTTTACAGGATATAAAAACTAAAATAACAGTGGCCGTTAGCGAACTTAATGCTGTGGTGGTTGATATCGAGGCAACAAAATCGGATTACTAAAGAAGATCAAGAAACTCTTTCTCATTTAGCACATTTATTTCCAGCTTATTCGCTTTGGCGAGTTTGGAGCCCGCTTCTCCGCCCGCGACGACATAATCGGTTTTCTTGGAGACTGAGCTCGAGATATCGCCTCCCAAAGCACGGATCTTTTCTTTGGCTTCATCGCGTGACATCGATTCGAGAGAGCCGGTGAGAACGAATGTCTTCCCTGCGAGCGGTTGAATGGCAAGGTGAGACCTTGCCATTTCATTGGAAATCGTGAGCACTTTTTTGAGGTTCTCAACGAGTTTTTGATGACGCTTGAGAGCGAACCACCCAACGATCTCTTGAGCGACGACTGGACCGATGCCTTCTATCTCTTCAAGTTCTTCAAGGCTCGCTTTTGCAAGCGCATCTATGGTGCGGAACTTTTTTGCGAGAAGAACGGCGGTCTCCTCTCCTACCTGTGGAATGGAAAGGCCGACAAGCAGTCGTGCGAGCTCTACGTGCCGGGCCTTTTGGACAGCCGCAATGAGTTTCTTCGCGGAAACTTCCGCGAACCCCTCGAGATTCAGTACATCTCCTTCGGTGAGCGTAAATATCTCATCGTAGTGTTGCACGAGGCCTTTTTCCAAAAGCATATCCACGCGCTCTTTACCTAGGCCCTCGATGTCGAGAGCGTGCTTGCCAGCGAAATTGTGGAATCGCCGGCGAATGACCGCGAACGAATTCTTATTCACACAGCGCCACGCAGCTTCCCCGGGAATCCTCTCAATGCGCCCGTCGCCGCCGCACTCCGGCACGCGTGTTGGCCACTTGTACGGTTTCGCACCTCTCGGTCGTAGCTTTGTAACGACGCTCACGATGTCGGGAATCACGTCTCCCGCTTTCTGGAGCACGACCGTATCGCCGATACGCACGTCGAGACGCTTAATCTCGTCCTCGTTGTGCAGCGTCGCACGGGAGACGATGGTGCCGGCAACGGAGACGGGCTTCAAATGCGCGACAGGCGTGATGACACCGGTGCGCCCAACCTGCATGACGATATCTTCGAGAGTGGTCGTGACCTGCTCCGCGGGGAACTTGAATGCTATCGCGAATCGCGGAGCTTTCCCGGTGTAGCCCAGTGCCTCCTCGTACTTTTTCTCGTTCACCTTGATCACAACGCCATCTATCCAATATTCCTGATGCCGACCTTTGGCCTTCCATTTTTCCCAATAGCCGATCGCTTCCTCAATATTTCTTGCAAAGACGGGATGAGGGTTAACCTTGAACCCGAGCTTTCGCATGTACTCGAGCTCTTCCGCTTGTGTAGACGGAAACTTCTCACTCGTCTGCGCGACGTCATAGATAAATACATCGAGTTTGCGAGAGGCGGCAATTTTTGGGTCGAGCTGGCGGATGGAGCCTGCCGCGACGTTGCGCGGGTTTGCGAAGCTTGCTTCGCCCTGAGCCTGTCGAAGGGCATTCAATTTCTTGAGATTTGTGGAACTCATCCACACCTCTCCCTCCACAACAATATCTATTGGTCGCGCGAGCGAGAGCGGCACCGACTCGATGGTTCTGATGTTGTGTGTTACGTCCTCACCTACTATTCCGTCGCCGCGCGTCGCGGCAGTCTTGAGAAGTCCCTTCTCGTAGTCGAAAACCACCTTGAGTCCGTCTATCTTAAGTTCGCACACGTAAGTCGGATGTACTGCACCGAAGGAAGGCTTCAAAAATCGCTTCACGCGCGAGTCGAATTCGCGCGCCTCTACGGGCGTAAATGCATCGTTGAACGACCACTGCGGCACTTTGTGCCGCACCTTCTTGAATTGCGGCAGAGGCTTTCCCGCCACTCGCTGCGAGGGAGAATCGGGAGCGATAATAGCGGGATACTTGTTCTCAATTTCTGCAAGCTCGTGTTTCAGAGAATCGAGCGCGGCCTGCGAGATTTCCTCCTTGTCGTAGACATGATACGCGACCCGATAGCGGTTGATCGTGGTCTTGAGCTTTTGGTAACGATCTCGAACGTCTTTGGGAATCATGTTAGATTTTCTTATCGAATTCATGAGATTAGAAAATCTTATCATGTCGAGCGAGAACGACGTAAAAATACTTTTTACACTGTTCGAGCGACGACATGAATGCGACGAGCATACACCCGCGCAAAATTTTTGGCCATCAGCCAAAAACTTAGGCGGGTTAAGAAAATATAGTCGTTGCACTCCTTATTTTCTTCAATAGTGCAACTCTACCGAGCGCTGCAGAACCCGGGATGAATCCAAAATCGAATCGCACCTTCTGCTGAAACCGTCGGCGTGCACGATTGTGCGAACTGCGCCAGTATCAGGATCGAGAGATTTCTCGACTGTTATATTGGCGCAATAGCTGTTCGGCTCTAGTTGGAAGCTCATGGTCTGAGGATACGATCCACTGCGTGTGCACAAATCAGATAGCTCATCACAAAAAGACTGGCCATCACACATCGGCTGCGGAAAGACAATGTCCGGAGGAGCAGAGGTCGCGAAGTAATTACGTCGCACGTCCCAGTAAAGCGCGCACTCCGCCCCGGAGTCAGCGGCATAGAAGGCGAACTGCGAGTCGCGACCGATCGATGATAGAACTAGACTCTTTTGCACGAGTCCGAATATCGAGGTGCCGAGTGAGAGTACAATTGAAGCAACGAGTGCGGCCATGAGAATCGTGAACCCCCGCTCCGCTCGGCTGCGAACGTCAAATAAAGTCCGGAGTGCGGTCCTTGCACTTTTCTGTTTTCTGTTATCTGTTTTCTGTTTAAACATAGTTACGGTTGTGCGCCGCTACCGTCCTCAACCCAGCGGTAGAGGTTCTCGGAAATCGTGATGGAACGGAGCTGAAGGGAACTTGCTCGCCACGTGACGGTCACGGAAATCCTGATCTCCTGTGGAATGTTGTTTTCGTCAGAGGCAACAGCTATCGCCTCAACATACCGAGTGAAGCGGGTCGGTGTCCACCCCGGCTCATTCGGCTCGCAAGGAAAATCGCCATGCCCATGGAAAGTACCGTCCGTTTTAAGTGGTGGCACTTCTCCACCGAGACATGTGCTCCAGTTTGTCTCGTCCCAGATTCGATCATTGCGCGTGTCAACAATGAACCTCTGTCCTACGGGAATTCCAGCAAGTATGTCCGTTGGTGTATCGAGCGCCGTAACGAGAATATTGTGGTCGCGGATGTGCCGCACAGTTTCAATAGCTTCTTGGGCGAGGTGAAATGCGGCAATCTGGTCGCGCGCATAGTACGCCGCAGAGAGACTTTTTGAGACCAAGGTCATCGGCGCTACGATTGCCATCGTAAGAATAGAAACGGCGACTAGAGTTTCAATGAGCGTAAACCCTGAACTAGAACATAGTACATAATTCGTAGTACGTAGTGAGGAAATCTTTTTCATAGGCATGTGCTTGTTTCTTATTTGACTACGTTTTTGCGTTTTACAAACTACAGGTCCAGTAATCGTTGCACCGCAGTTGCCTGTATCGCAAACGATGTGCGTGTCTTCGTGCTCTCCACTCCTGCCGATCCCCTAACGACGATAACCACTTTGGGTTGGACTCTGTCGGCATCTGCAAGACCGCGCGCCGTGCCAACGACATAGAAACTCAGGCTGTCAATCGTTACGACGGGGGCAGTCAGCGGATACCCGCCCGCAGGGCCTCCAGCTTCCGCTCTATAGATTCGTTTTGTCTCCGGATCGTATGAATAGATCCATGTATCTCCATTGAACGATTTGATCGACAGGATCGTCGTCCCCTCGGTGCAATCCTGTGGGTACGGCGTACCGTTGCCGCTGCAACCTTGAGAACCGTCGTAGTCGCTTCCCATGCGAATTG
>MFLZ01000018.1:2951-13531 GCA_001781685.1 Candidatus Kaiserbacteria bacterium RIFCSPLOWO2_01_FULL_54_13 | reverse complement strand
CTCACGAACCGCACCCTTATCCACACGATCCCTCTCGAATTCCGCATCGACGGCGTAAAGATTTTTGGAAGACCGCAGGGCTTGCAGGGCGCGAAGCTTGCCCTCGAAACGCTCCTCATCACGATGCTCTCGCATCACCACGACGATCTCATAGAAGCAGTCGAGGCGGCAGGTGTAGAAGTGGAGGGTGTCATGGCATCGCCCTTGGCCGCGAGCCTGGGGACGCTCACAAAGACGCAAAAAACCGCCGGTGTTGTGCTTGCCAACATCGGAGCAGAGACGCTTTCGATCATCATCTTCGATAGTGATATTCCTGTATCCCTCAAAGTGTTCCCCATCGGTTCTTCTGATATCACGAACACAATCGCGCTTTCTCTGCAGGTCCCCTTGATGGAAGCAGAACAAATGAAGCGTGGCGCTGTGACGGGCTCCGACGTGCCGCCGAAGCGCATGCAAGGAATCGTTGCCGCGCGCTTGCGAGACATGTTCACGCTCGTAAACGCACACCTCAAATCGATCGGTCGCGCGCGCCTTCTTCCCGCTGGCATCGTAATTACGGGAGGAGGTTCCGGACTTGCAAGTGCCTCTGAGATCGCGCGGGCTATCCTCAAACTCCCCTCGCAGATTTCTCAGTTCGGCCATCTACCGCGCACATCGAACGTCGACGCGACATGGGCCGTGGCCTACGGCCTCACACGCTGGGCCTATGCCGAAGAACTATCGGCAAGTGGATATCGTTTGGTCGACATCGTACGCAACGCGTGGGACTCCGTGAAGCAAGCCGTGCGCTCGCTGCTCCCATAAAAGAAGAACCGCCTCGCCGAGAGAGAACGTATCCCGGCGAGGGTGTTCTTCTCCGACGAGACGGGGCCGTCAGCGACGGCTTTCATCCGCGGGAGTGGGCGCGGGGCAGCTCGTAGCACTCCGGATCGTATTGATGATCAGAAGTGCATCATCGACGGGCGTTCCGCCTGTGCCATGCTGGACACGTTCCCCGAGCGCAGCATCGATCAGAAAGGCTGTAGTGTTGCTGATCGGCGCGCGAATGTCCAGCTGAGCCACTGCTAACCCGAACGCTCTGTGGTCGATCCGCTTTCGCTTTCTTATTTCCTCGAGAAAACTTCCGACGGTGGCGAACTGGGGTGCTTGCGTGGTTGCGACAGCTAAGGCTTGTCGTGCCATGACTTCCTCCTCTAGCGTCTGCGACAGCGCAGAACGCAAACGTGATTGAAACATTTATGTATATGCTGTCAAGTTTGCCCCCTACTTGAAAGTGCTATGATGCCCACAATATGACGAAGCTCGTGAAGCCCGAGGTGGAGTCGTTCGCGCGGATACGGGTGGTGGGAGTCGGGGGCTCGGGAGGGAATGCCGTCAATCACATGGTCTCCTCGCACGTCGCGGGAGTTGACTTCATCGCGGTCAACACCGACGGCCAAGACCTCCACAAGAACAAAGCGAAGCGCAAGATCCACATGGGCAAAGCCCTCACGCGAGGCTTGGGGACCGGCATGAACGCCGATTTGGGAAAGCAAGCGGCGGACGAGTCGCGCGAAGAAATTCAAGATGCGCTCAAGGGTTCCGACATGGTCTTCGTGACCTGCGGAATGGGCGGCGGCACGGGTACAGGTGCCGCACCCGTGGTCGCCAAGATCGCACGCGAACTCGGCGCTCTCACCGTGGGCGTCGTCACGAAACCATTTGGCTTCGAGGGAGCGCAGCGTGCGCGGCTTGCAGAGCAAGGCCTCTCGGAGCTGCGCAAGGCCGTTGATGCCATGATCGTTATCCCCAACGACAAGCTCCTCACCATCGTGACGCGCGAGACGGGCATCAAGAACGCCTTCGCGATGTGCGACGATATATTGAAACAGGCCGTCGAGGGTATCTCCGACATCATCACGCAAACGGGCATCATCAACGTCGACTTCGCCGACGTGCGCGCCGTTATGCAAAACGCAGGGAGTGCCTTGATGGGCATCGGCATGGGCATCGGCGAGAAGCGCTCCGAGCTTGCCGCGCGCGCCGCGATCAATTCACCCCTACTCGATGTATCCATCCACGGCGCGAAGGGCGTTCTCTTCTCAATCGCGGGCGGTGAGGACCTCGGCATGCTCGAGGTGCAGGACGCCGCAAACGTGATTACGGATGCCATCGACCCCGATGCGAAGGTCATCTTCGGCGCCGTGACCGACCCGAGTTTGAAGAAGGGTGCGGTACGCGTAACGGTAATTGCCACGGGTTTCCCGGAGGCAGGTGCCCGCTCGTCGCTCTTCGGTGCGGCGCAGCGGTTCGCGAAGAAAGATCAGGACGTGCCGCCGGCAACGCTTCGCGAGCGTGAGGAGAAGAAGAGCGCAAGTGAAAAAGCAGAGCGCGAGAAGCAGAAAAAAGAGCCGGTTCGGGTCGCGACAGAAGACGAGGACGAAGGCTGGGGAGGATTGCCTTCTTTTCTCCGCAGACGATAGGAGAAAAGAAGGAATTATCAAGTCTCAATTTTCAATTTTCAAAGAGTTTCCGAATTTTCAATTTGAGCATTTGGTCATTGGATATTATTTGAAAATTGCAAATTGAAAATTGAACCTTACAATCACGAGATATGTATGATCTCGTGATTGTGGGTGGTGGCCCCGCAGGAGTCGCGGCGGCGGTCTACGCCGCGCGCAAGCGGCTTAAAACCCTACTTATCGTCGAGGAATGGGGCGGGCAGAGCAACGTCTCCGTCGATGTGCAGAACTGGATTGGCACACCCTCGATCACGGGGATTGATCTCGCGAAGAACTTCCGCACGCATGTTGAGAAGTACAAAGATAATTTTCTCGAAATTCTCTTTCCCGCGCGCGCGGCTTCCTTGGAGCCTTCTGAACAGTCCGTCACTGTCATACTGAAAGACGGAAAACGTCACGAGGCAAAAGCACTTCTCATTGCATCCGGAGCACGGCGACGCCAGCTTGAAATTCCCGGAGCAAAAGAGTACGACCAGAAAGGCCTCACCTACTGCGCCTCATGCGACGGGCCGCTCTTTGCAGACAAAGATGTCGCCGTCGTAGGCGCCGGAAACGCAGGCTTCGAGACCGCGCTCCAGCTCCTTGCGTACTGCAAGAGTGTCACACTCCTCACGAGAGGCGATAGTTTCAAGGCCGATGAGGTCACGGTCGCCGCAGCGACTGCAAACCCCAAAATGCGCGTCATCAAAAACGCCGAACTTTTGGGAGTTGTGGGCGAGCAGTTTGTGACCGGCCTACGTTGGAAAAGTAAGGAGAATGGAAAAGAAGAAACTCTCCCTGTCGAGGGAATTTTCGTCGAGATAGGACTTCTGCCAAATACCGAATGGATAGGCAAAGCTCTTGAGATGACCGAGTTCAACCAAATAAAAGTGGATCCGAAAACTCAGCGCACATGGCACCCGCGCATCTGGGCTGCGGGAGATGCGACTGATGGTTTATACCACCAGAACAACATCGCCGCCGGCGACGCCGTCAAAGCGCTCGAGGACATTTACATGTCCTTGCGTCGTAGCCAACCCGAGCGTCCTTAGTGGCTGTGGTATTATATTTATATGACCACTAAGAGAATTGGGGTTTTGTTCTTATATTTTATTGGGTTCCTGTTTGCTTTTAAAGTATTCGCGGCCGTTCTCAGCGTGATTGTTATTCCGATTTTTTACTTTATGTATGCTTTCTTTGTTGGCACAACCGATGGTGGTGAAATTGTTCGGTCGGGTCTAGCCTACAAAACAACTCTACTCGCGATTCAGCTGGTTTCTATTTTTCTAGCATTCTACCTAATGAAAAGAATCGACTCGCATTACAGTGCGCAAACCCCGAAACTAACCACTCCTTCGGCTTAGTGCCGAAAGTGGCGCACGCCGGTGAAGACCATCGCCGCCGGCGACGCCGTCAAAGCTCTTGAAGATATTTACATGACATTGCGACGTTCCTAAAGACACTGTAGAGTTCCCGCGGTGCTCTTTGGCGCCGCAACAAAAACGGAGATGGAACATGATCGCGAGATCAACCCTGTGGGCTATCGCGCACGCGATGATGCTCGGAGGTTTCGCGACGATCTCCGGTTGCTCATCTTATGCGCTTATCTATTATCCGTCGTTCTTATTAAGTGCCGGGGTTATTTCGTTCGTTGCCCTCGGCGTCGGTATTTGCCTTCGACTGTGGAGAATTTACGACGGACGATGCCCCTCAACTGCCCTTCAGAACGAGTGGCGGATCATCGAGGGGAAAAAGCCGTACCGTGGTTCGTGCATCAGACGATACATCTTTTGGTGCACGGGCATTCGCCCATGGAAGCAAATAGACAATGCGATCATAGCCTTGTTCTTCGGCGCACCAACAGTCTTCGCTGTCGTACGCGCCTTAAACGAATGGCTTTGATGACGTACTTCGATCCCCTCGCTCGCCGAGGGGATCATCATTAATGTCTAAAATGACGCACGCCGGTGAAGACCATTGCAATGCCGGCTTTGTCGGCGGCATTTATTGAATCTTGATCTTTCTGTGAGCCGCCGGGCTGGATGATGGCTGTAGCGCCTGCTTTCGCAGCTTCTTCGACGACGTCAGGAAAAGGGAAGAATGCGTCGGAGGCCATGACCGAACCTTCGAGCGATCCGCCAGCTGGCGGATTCGCATGCTGTGCCTTGTGCCACGCGATGCGTACGGAGTCGATGCGGCTCATTTGCCCTGCGCCGATGCCGACCGTCGCGCCGTCTTTCGCGTAGACGATAGCATTTGATTTGACGTGCTTGCACACAATAAATGCAAACTCAAGGTCTTTCATTTCCTGCGGTGTCGGCGCACGCTTCGTGACGACCTTTGGCTCGCTCCCGAGAACGGAATTGTCGCGACCCTGCACGAGGACACCGCCTGCAATGGAGCGGAGTGTGAGTGCCGACGATTTTGGATCCGGCATCCCCCCCGTGACGAGAACGCGCACGTTCGGCTTGGTCGAGAGAACTTTGAGAGCGGCCGCGTCAGACGCGGGCACAATAACGACTTCGAGAAATGTTTTGACGAGTTCTTCAGCGGTTGCCGCGTCAAGCTCGCGATTCAGTGCGACGATGCCGCCAAATGCAGAAACCGGATCGCACGCCACGGCTCTTAAATATGCTTCGCGCAAAGTCGCGTTTGACGCGACGCCGCAGGGATTCGTGTGCTTCACGATAACGACCGCGTGCTCTGAAAATTCGGCTACGCACTCAAAAGCCGCGTCGGCATCGAGGAGATTGTTGTAGGAGAGCTCTTTCCCCTGTACCCTCTTCGCTGTAGCGGCGCCAGGACGCTTATCTTCCAGATTTAGATACAGCGCGCCTTTCTGATGCGGATTTTCGCCGTAACGGAGAGTCTCGAGACGTTTGAGCTCCAACTTCAACTTCTCTGGGAACTCGGCGTCGCTCATCCTTTCATTTTACTGATTTATTCGGCCTAAGCGAGGGCAGGAGCGTTTTCTTGTCGAGGACCTTGTTCGAGCGTAGCGAGTCCCGCAGACGAGAAACGCTCCTGCCCGAGCGCCCTATTCCGTGACCGTGACGGAGCCAAACTTCGAGGGGTGCAGATGGTCGTGGAACTTCCACTCGCCCATCGAATTGAACGTGAATTCCCAAGACTCTCCCGGCTTCAACCCCTTGCACGCGTCGAAAGAACTTCCGAGACAATCCGCGTCGGATTTCTCGGGATAGACGCTGTGCGTCGGGTGCACGGCGGAGGCGGGCCATACGTCCTCCTTCGAGGAGTTGTTCACAAAGCGGACCGCCTGACCTTTCTTGATAGTCACAGACGAGGGCGAGAACCCGGCATCCGTGTTCGAAACTACCACGGGTTCCTCAGACGCATCGTCTCCACCGCCGACAACCATTTCCGGTGTATCGCTGCCTGGCACTGGCATCAAATTGCTCACAGGTGTGCCAGTGTCACTTTCGGAAGGCGCAGATGCACTGCTCTGCCAAAGGAAATAGCCGCCCACGAGAATAATTACGATTACAAGTGCCGTTAAAAACTGTTTCATCATACCTATAAGTTATTATTAACTCTTAAAGTGTTAATGAGGCTCCAGTATAGCACATGAGCTTTTACGAACGTTTTTTGGCCACAAATTCCTTGCCGTGTCCGATGTCGGTGTTCACGGGAATCCCCTTCTTGCAGAGTTCGCACGCCGCTTCTTCCCACGACTCGAGGTGCAGCTGCACGAGCGACTGGAATTCTCCGGGATTTCCGACGTTCTTCTTTGTCACACCGCCGCGGTTCACGATAGCGATCGCGCCGATGACATCCGCGCCAGCAGCACGCACCGTTTCTACAACCTTTTTGATGGAGCCGCCGGTCGTCGTGAGATCCTCGACAACGAGAAGTCGCTTGCCTTTCACGATCTGGTCATATCCGCGCTTGAGAATAAACCCTCCCTGCCCGTCCTTGTCCGCATAGGTGCCATACACGTCACGCCCTCCCATCTCGGTCAGGTGATATGCGACCCATTGCGAAAGTATCGCGGCCCCGATGGCAGGACCAACAACGACCTCAATATTCTTTTTTTGGAAACGCTCTGCCATAGCCTTGCACAAGTGCGAGGTGTCATGCGTGTATGGATACAACGCGTCTTTGTTGACGTACGAATCGCTATGCCTCCCAGAGGTAAAGACGAAGTGCCCGGTGCGGAACGCGCCAACTTTTTGCAACAAATCCAAAACTTCCGATTCTGTCATGGTGCGATAAGTTATAGCACACTCTTAATTGCCTTGTGCAACCCTTCTGCTTTCGTGCGCGCAGCTTCGGCAAAGTCTGCTCCCTTCGACGCAAAGATGACTGAGCGCGAGACGTTTACGATAAGCCCCTGCTTGCGACTGTCCAGCCCATTTTTGAGCACATCTGCGAGATCGCCATCCTGCGCACCAATGCCTGCGATAAGTATCGGCATGTCGCCAACGATTGCGCGCACTTCTCGAAGTTCCTCCGGGTAGGTCGCGCCGACCATGACACATGAATTACCATTGTTGTTCCATGTGGTAGCAGCAAGACGTGCGACGACTTTGTACAGTGGCTCTTTTATCCCGAGCCCTGTCGAGGGACCTTCGAGTTTCAGACCTTGAATCTCATCTGCGCCGGGATTCGATGTGTGGCACAAGACAATGACCCCCTTGTCCTTCCGCTTATAAAACGGCTCGAGTGGTTCTCTTCCAAGGTACGGCTGCACGGTAATCGCGTCGGCATGCAGGTACTCAAACGCTGCTCGTGCATACTGCTCGTTGGAGTTTGCGATATCGCCGCGCTTCGCGTCTAAGATTACAGGCACGCCCGGTGCAATCTCGAGAATGTAAAAGATTGTCTCGCGAAGCGCGGCAAGCCCTTCATCGCCGTGCGCCTCATAGAAAGCTGGGTTTGGCTTGTAGGCGCACACGATATCCTTCGTCGCGTCCACGATCGCACGATTGAATGCGACGAGGGTTGTGCGTGTGTCCTCCTTTTGCGCAGCCTCAGGAACTTTCTCGAGCTCGCTGTCTAGCCCGATGCACAAAAACTTTTTCTCGTCCCACTTCGCCTCAAGCAGCTCACGAAAATTCCGCGGGCCCATTGTGCTTCATCCTATCACACCGGGTACGTGATAAAGAAACCTGCCGGCGTCAATCAAATAGTAAGCCCCACAAATTCGTAGGTATCCTAACCGAGGGCTTCGCGCGTCAACTGCAGCAAAAGTTGGCCATCTGCGATATCCCATACTGCTTTCGCCGGAAGCGTCACGTCTGCCATTTCTTCGTACTTCCTCGCGCGGTAATCTAGAAGTTTGGGGAACGAACGCGCGAGCGCGGAGAGTGTACTCTCGCCCTTCTCCATCTTGAATGCATCGGCCCAGACGACCGGCTTTGGGTCGGCGTGGTAGAGCGCAAGCATGCGCTCATATATGTCGGGCTCCGCCTTGAGGTAGACGACAAGAAGCTTCTTTTTGACGTCCTCGCAGAGAGAATCCGACAAATAGACGATGCTGCCTGTCGAGTCTACCATCGTGTTTTGCCTCAAATCTTCGAGCAACTCCCGCGTGATCTCTTCCTCAAGATCAAGATAGGCTTTCTCGCGCTCGCGATACCCTTCCTCGTAGGGCTGGCCCATCCAGCGTCCCACATCAGTCACGGTTTCAAGCTTGCTTGGACTTTTGAGACGCTCCGCGATGAGATCGTCACAAGAAACGTATTTGAAGCCGACGTCCCGAAGCTGCTTGGCGCGCCGTGTCTTGCCTATCCCCGACATGCCGACAAACGTAAGTGCAAGCCCGCCTTCGGCTAAGCGACGGTCAAACTCTTCTCGCGTCATGCGCATACAGCGGCGCAATTTACCTTGTTTGTCCGTAGGAGGCAAGTTGTCCTTCCCACAAGTCCCTGTCCACGTCCAAAACGGTAAGGCCGAGCCGCTCCGCGAGCCTCCGGCCGATGTGACTTTTTCCCGCCCCGGCCATGCCGATCAGGGTGATATTCATCCCGTTAGAAGCAGGGCGCGGAACCAAAAGGTGTTCCGAACCCTGCCTTGCTACGTTGGATAAATGCCGATGTCATAGACACTTCCACGATGAGTCGTCCGCGGCTTCTAACGGGATTCATAAGTTATTCAAGAGAGCCTACCAAGAGTGCGCCGCCGGAGCAAGAGCATAAGAACCAGAGAGGCATTGGCAACCACAATACTCGCGGGAAAGAGCACAGTCGTGAGATTGAACGAAGAGAGCGCAAAAAGAGAGATGCCAAAGCGAAACACGTCAAAACCCCAGATGCTTATAGACTCTTCGTGCGGCTTTCCGTACGACTTTCGGAACGTGGGAATGTAGGAGAGGATCAATGCGAGCGAGAGAATAACAACGGCAGTCAGCGGTTCATACGTGACGCGCCACAAGAGAATCGCGAGAAGAGCCAACGTAAAATACACCCAATCGGAGCGAGTGATGTCCTTCTCCCCCTTCGTGAACGCGAGGATGGCAATAGCTACGTTCGCGAATGCGCCAAGAAGGAGAACAAAAGAGCCAGGCCCGCCCCCCGCAACAAGCTGGGCCGCGAACACGATAAAGTCGAGGAGCGCGAACGCGAGCCACGTGAAAACGTGCGGCTTTGTGAAGCCACGAAAGATATTCCTAATGTAAATAACGTACCCAACAACGCCAAACAACGAGGCAACAAGAGCGAGCACGACGTGATAGTCGTAGATCATACCGAACTAAGTTGTCGTCGGCGGATGAGGACCATCACGACAAACCCGAGATTCATGACAAAAATCGCACCCGGAAAGAGGATGGTCGTAAGATTTACGGAGGTGAGAGCAATGAGACCCAACCCCCATTTCAGTAAACTCAAAACGTATGTTGAGAGTGTTTCTTCGTACGGCTTCAAATACGCCTTGCGAAAGGTCGGCGCAAACCCGAGCCCATCCACAATCGTAACGATAATGACCGCAGACAATGGCTCATTAGTAATTCTCCAAAATACTATGCCCGCCATCGCGCCGATAAAGCAAACCCAGTCGAACTTTGTAATTCCTCTCTCGCCGCGAAAAAACGCAAAGGCCGCAATAACAAAACATGCGATTGAAGTAATACCCGTAGCCCATGCTCCGGGACCTCCATCTTTTACAATTTGTGCTAAGAAAGCAATGCCGGATACGAAGCCCCACACAAACCACGAGAATGGATGTGGCTTCGTCGCGCCGCGGACAATATCCCGGAAATACGGGACATAACTGACAAGACCGATTACGACCGCAAGCCCACCGAGCACAACGTGGTAGTCGGTCATGGTCATCGTCGGTATGCATCTTTCCGATGCTTGATCGAGTAGACAGTTATCTGTTTCTTCTCAACGGTATAGAGAATTCGGTAATCTCCAGCTCGTATTCGGTAGCCGCTAATTGGAACTTTCAATTTAACAATGTCCAACGTCGAGGAGAACGGATCTTCTGCAAACTCACCCGTAAACAGCTTCGCCACGTTCTCCGCAACGTCGCGAGGGAGTTTCTTGTATTGCCGACGCGCCGAAGACGTCTGCAGTATCGTATACATAGAAAGCGTTTATCGCTTCCACGGTATCCGTTTCTTTCCCTTATTGGCTTTGACGAGGCGTACAAGCTCTCGCGAGTCTATTTCGTTCTCGCGTACCTCTACAAGCGCATTATAGGCATCAACGGAAAGCACGATGAATGAGTCCTCGCTGCGTCTTGCGGATACGATAAGCGGCTTTTCCCGCGCTTTGGCGAGATGCGTCGCGAGCGAGGCGCGAAAATCACTCAAACCGACAGTTTTCTCTACTTTCTGAAATGAAAGATTCGACATAACCGTATTGTACACATACCTGTACAACATGCAAACGCAAGGATCGAGTCCTCTAGTCTCATTTCGAGTTTTTGTCTATTTGGTGAACGCCGAATATGTTGCCCTACGGATCTTTTATATTTGCCGTGACTAATTCAGCTCTATGTCAATGTGCCGTATGCTGGGATGCTTTTCGCGAATGCGTTTTTCTATTTCGTCGATCTTCTTGCCGATCAAGCGCGGGATGCGATCCGCGTAATCGGCGCAAAATTTCTTGAACGCTTCGTAGTCACTCCGAATGT
>MFLZ01000018.1:0-2943 GCA_001781685.1 Candidatus Kaiserbacteria bacterium RIFCSPLOWO2_01_FULL_54_13 | reverse complement strand
CCTCGCGCAGAAGCGCCCCGCCGTTAAATTCCACCTCGCACTTGATGCGATAGACCCCCCATCCAAGAACGCTCGACTTGAAATCGACGACCTTTTCTATCGCTGGATCCGCCTCGAGCAACTTTACGACCTCCTCCTGTACCTCCTCCGGCATTGCGCGACCAAGCAGGTATGCACGATTCTTGACGATGAGAGTAAGTGCGGTTACCGCGAGCGCGAGCGCGATGCATATCGAGCCGGCCGCGTCGTACAACGGATTCCCTGTATAGTACGTGGCGCTCACTGCAGCCGCTGCTATCACGACCCCTATGACAGCAACCGCGTCTTCGAGATATACGGCAAGCGTCATCGGATCCGCGAGCCGCAGTCGCTCAAGCCACGAGGCATCGGGATGCGTCTTTCGGAGCGAGCGCGCGGCAATGCGAAAGGTATAGAGCTCTATGATGAACGCGACGACAAGAACGACATACACGACAATAGTAAACTCGATTTCCTCGGGGTACGTGAGCGAGGTGACTCCTTTGTAGGCCGTGATACCCGCACCGACGAAAAAAACACCGACTGCGGAGATGAGGGCCCAAAAGAAGCGCTCACTCCCGTAGCCGTATTCGAAAGACTCGTCCGCCTTTTTGAGGGAGCGCTTGAGCCCCACAAGAAGAAGGATTTGATTGAGCGTGTCTGCAAGACTGTGCACCGCCTCAGAAAACATTGAGCTCGACCCGGAGACGAGCGCGGCTCCGAATTTGCTCACGGTAACGACAGCGTTGCCACCAATCGCGGCCACAACTGGCCAAAAACCCGCTGCTTGTCGGAGGGCCATAGTGAAGGCGAGACAGTATACCAAATCGCGCCTTTTTGCGCTGTATAATAGAGCTTCCCGATGAAACACATCCTACACGTGCATGCTGAGCGATATCACGCACGCAAGAAACGGAGAGAAAACCACATCTTTGCCGACGTCGTGCTGATTGCGATAAGCATCGTTGTAGCAGTCATACTAGTGAGGACGCACATACTCACGCAGATTCTAACGTCCACGACGGAGCTTGGACTTCTCGGCACGTTTGTCGCGGGAATGTTCTTCACATCTGTTTTTACGACTGCACCTGCAATCGCGACCCTCGGAGAGATTTCTCTCGTCCAGTCTGTGCTGCTCACCGCCTTTGTAGGAGCGCTCGGTTCGGTCGTGGGCGATCACCTCATTTTCAGATTCGTCAGAGACAGGGTGGCTGCCGACGTAACCGAGCTCTTGCGAGAAGAGGGTATGCTCACGCGTGCGCGCAAGGTGTTCAAGTTCAAACACTTCCGCTGGTTTACGCTTCTCCTCGGAGGTTTCCTTATTGCCTCTCCTCTTCCGGACGAATTTGGGATCGCGATTCTCGGCTTCTCAAAAATGAACCTCAAGTGGTTTACTGTGCTCTCGTTCACTTTCAACTTCCTTGGCATCTACGTCATCGGCCTCGCAGCTCGTGCACTGGCGGGTGCCTGACTCGTGCACCTAAAGAGATATTGCTGTCCCTATCCCGTACTTGTACATATGTACAAGTATCGGATTAAGCCGAACACTTCAGACTTTGCCTTTCTCGGGATTCGCCGCGCGGATTTCTTTGCCCACTATCTTCCCCTTCTCGTCGACGTCATAGACATACACTTCGCCGAGGCCGAATTCAAGGTCGCTCACGCCTTCCTCACTCAATCCCTCAAAGTACTTCACCATTGCCCGCAAGGTGTTGCCGTGGCCGACGATGAGCACGTTTTTTCCCGCCTTGAGCTCGGGCAGAATATGCTTCTCGTAGTAGGGAACGGCACGATCGTGAACATCTTTCATCGTTTCGCCTTCTGGAATCGGATAGTGCCACCCGCGGCGAATCTTCTGGAATTCTTCTTCTCCTACTTCTTTCTTCACATCCCACTTGTTCTTGCCGGTATGGATCCCATAACTTCGCTCTTTGAGAGCCGGATGCGCCTTCGCCTTAAGGTCGCTTCTCCCGATGACATTTTGTATCTCGCGCCACGTCTCATGCGTGCGTTTTAGGTCGGAGACGTGGACAATATCAATACGAAAATCCTTGATCGCCTCTCCCGCACGTTTTGCCTCCTCCAAACCTTCTTCCACAAGTCCAATATCGGTCCAGCC
Source organism: Candidatus Kaiserbacteria bacterium RIFCSPLOWO2_01_FULL_54_13 (assembly GCA_001781685.1). Lineage (GTDB taxonomy): Bacteria > Patescibacteriota > Minisyncoccia > Phycocordibacterales > UBA2100 > UBA10103. The sequence goes on along the minus strand of MFLZ01000018.1, from coordinate 806 downwards.
AGTCCATTTGCCGAGCTTATTCCACTCGGACTTTCCATGCCGCACCAAAATAAGATAAGCCATCGGGGAATTTTACTGTAGTGCGCTCCTACCCGCAAATACAGCTTTTGAGCCAAGAATTTCCTCGATGCGCAGGAGTTCGTTGTATTTCGCAGTACGCTCACCACGAGAAACGGAACCCGTCTTGATTTGCCCGCAGCCCAAGCCGACGGCGAGGTGCGCGATTGTCGTGTCTTCAGTTTCGCCCGAGCGATGCGAGATGACGGTACGCCACCCAGCCTTGTGCGCCATGTCCACTGCTGCAATGGTTTCTGTGAGAGTGCCTATCTGATTCACCTTTATCAAAATGGCATTCGCTGACTTCTCTTTTATTCCGCGCTCGAGAAATTTCACGTTGGTCACCAAGAGATCGTCGCCCACGAGCTGTGTCGATCCGCCGAACGCCGCGGTAAGTTTTTTCCACCCATCCCAATCATCTTCGGAAAGTCCATCTTCAATCGAAGCAATCGGGTATTTCTTCTTGAGTACACCATACCACGCAATCATTTCTTCCGATGAAAGCTCTTTTTTCTCACGCGAGAGTTTGTACTTACTGTCTGCAAACAACTCAGAAGCAGCAGAGTCGAGCATGAACACGATGTCGGTGCCGAGCGCATATCCAGCCTTCTCAACGGCTTCGGCGACAAGCGCGAGGGCCTCTTCGTTCCCTTTCACAGAGGGAGCAAATCCCCCCTCATCACCCACCGTGGTGCCATAGCCTTCTTCGACGAGCACTTTTTTGAGAGAGTGGAAAATTTCTGAGAGCA
>MFLZ01000017.1:11278-14539 GCA_001781685.1 Candidatus Kaiserbacteria bacterium RIFCSPLOWO2_01_FULL_54_13 | reverse complement strand
CACGCATTCGGAAACACATTGTCACCAGTGCAGTATTTGTTACAGTACGAGTCATTAACAGCGGAGTGCAAAACTACCTGCGGTCATACAGCCACTTGCGCGATTTTGTACATTTTGTACACTTAGCGCATGAAAACGATTTCAACTACAGACGCGCGGAAGCGTTTCCGCGATATAGTCGAGAGCGTGAAGGCGACCGGCAAGCCGATCGCGATTGGACGCCGCAACAAGCCAGAGGTTGTATTGGTGCGGTTTCCTCGCTATAACCCCGAACTCTCGGACAGCACCAACTTGAACGCACTCGGTGGGGCTTTTGACTTCTTGTGGGATGAGCCTGATCTCTATTCCGCAAAAGACATAAAGAAGCGGTATGCCCCGTAAGGGCGCGATTGTCCTCGTTGCGTTTCCATTTACCGATCTCTCGGGAGAGAAACTGCGTCCCGCGCTTGTCGTTGGGGTCTCAAGGGATCATCTAGTGACGCTTTTCATAACCTCGCGACTGACGGGAGAGCGCCGGTGGCATGTACCAATCGCCGCGAGTACGGAAAGCGGACTTGTCGTCGCCTCGTTCGTACGGTGCGACAAAGTCGCTTCGTTCGACATTCGGATCGTCGCGGGGGAGATCGGACGTGCAGGAGGACTTGTTGTGAGAGCTGTCGATGTTAAGTTGAGGAAACTCCTACGCTTGTAGGTGGAACTCACGCATGTTTCCTCGGTTCATGCGGCGTGGTAGAATTCCGCGCATGAAGCACCTGAAAGAAGAGAAAACGTTCGTGCTTGTGAAGCCAGACGGTGTGCGTAAGGGTCTCATTGGGGAAGTCATCAAGCGTTTTGAGCAGCGTGATTTGAAGATTGTCGCACTCGAAATGTTCATGCCCACGCGCGATCTCATTGATGAGCACTACCCGAAAGACCCTGCGTGGGTGGAGCGGCTGGGTGAGAAAACACTCTCTACGTACGAAAAGTACGGCATCGATGCAAAAAAAGAACTCGGTACCGGTGATCCGAAGAAAATTGGCGCGATGGTGCGCGGATGGCTCCTCGATTACATGACCTCTGCGCCCCTCGTGCGCATGGTGGTGCAAGGAACGCATGCCGTTGACGTGGTGCGCAAGATCGCAGGGCCGACCTTGCCTTACATGGCCGATATGGGCACGATACGGGGCGATTTCTCAATCGATTCGCCGGCGATAGCCAACAGCGAAAAGCGTGCTGTTGCCAACATTCTCCACTGCTCGGAGACACGGGAGGAGGCGGAGCACGAGATCAAACACTGGTTCGGGAAAGCGACGATCCACAACTACAAGCGGCACGGCGTTGACGAGTAGCGTGCTAGTTTTCTATTTTGTGTGCTATAGTTCCTGAAGCGGCCGGTACTTAAACCTGCTTGGTAACGCATAGGGATTCTCATATGCTCCGAGCATTACGCTCGGTTCTGCGGAAACCCACCTGGTATCAACCCAGGCTTGCCGTACCTGCCGCGCCCCTGCGCCCCGCCTACGGCGGGGTTCTGGGTAGATGGATTTGTATCAATGTCACCCCGGCGCACTTCTTTGGATGGTATAATCGGCGAATGTCTTCGAAACGCATCATACATCCCAACCATACGGCTGTACCGCGCAACTTCTGTCGTCTCCCGGGAGGCTACGGCGTCGTAAAACTCTGCGTTTCCGGTGCTGCAGAGACCGGCTACTGCGGGCTCGACGCATTCGAAAAAGCAAAAGAGCTCGGCAGAGAAATTGCGAAGCAGGGTGCGATTATCACGACGGGCGCGACGACGGGTTTCCCTTTTTATGCCACGATGGGCGCAAAAGATGAGTGTGGTTTCTCCATCGGCTTTTCACCTGCCGCAAACGAACGTGAGCATGTAGAGACGTATAAACTCCCGCTCGACTATATGGATGTCGTAGTCTACACGGGCTTCGGATACTCCGGCCGCGATCTTCTTCTTGTACGCTCTTCCGACGCGGTCGTGATAGGGTGCGGGCGCATCGGCACCCTGAATGAGTTTTCAGTCGCCTTCGAAGATCGACGGCCGCTCGGTATTCTCGAAGGTACCTGGGAGACCGACGAGATTTTGCGTCATGTAATCGCTTCAGCACACCGGCCGAATAACAGGGTCATCTACGACTCCGACCCCAAAGCGCTCGTTGAGCGCCTCGTCGCAATGGCAATGGAAGATAAGAGGAATACAAACCTTGTTTTCAACAACCACGACGCGTGGAACCCTGCGGGTAAGAATGCGGAATATATCCTTTGAGTAGGTTCTAGGTTCTAGGTTCTAGGTTCTAGGTTCTAGGTTCTAGGTTCTAGGTTCTAGGTTCTAGGTTCTAGGTTCTAGCTGTTTTATTACTCTCTCAAATGTCTCGGGGTAGTCCTTTGCAAGGGCTGAGAGAGACTTCCTGTCGAGACCGACATTCTTTTTCTTGAGAGAACCGATGAGCTTCGAGTAGGAAAGGCCGACTGAACGTGCGGCAGCATTGATACGAAGTGTCCAGAGGTTTCTGAACTCTCTCTTCTTCGCTCTCCGGTCCCGAAACGCATAGCTCCCGGCGTGAAAAATAGCTTCCCGCGCGGTGCGTTCTTTCTTCGAGCGCGCGAAGCGGTAGCCCTTCGTTTGCGCAAGGATGTATCTTCGGCGCTTCGTCTTTTGTACTCCACGTTTAACTCGAGCCATAAAATTGAAAATTTTATCCTGAGCGATTTATCTTGAGCTTTATCGAAAGAAGTCGAAGGATTAACGCGGCAGGAAGCGGCTGCGATTATGCGGTCTCATCTCCATGCTTCCGGCACGCTTGTGGCGCATTGTGGTTGCACCCGAACTCTTGGCGTTAAAATGGTTTTGTCCGCGCGCGCGCGAGACGATCTTGCTCTTGCGCGTTACCCGCAGCCTTTTTGTGTACGATTTGTTTGTCTTCATATCCCAAATGATTTGCCTGCCCCGTAGCCAGCGCGGAGCGCTGTGGTACCGGGGTTCGACTTCATCCCGCCCTTTCTACACTATTTTTGAACGCCGGTCAATTTCGAAGATTCCGCATCTTCTGCAGTTTGCTCTTTCTGCTGAGCTTTGGAAAGAGCGGGATTCTTGGGCGCGACACTCTTCTTTGACGCATCTTTTTCTATGACCACCGAAAGTCCCTTTGGCCCCTTTTGGATCTCTTCGGCGATCTTATAGCTCTCGGGAATGACTGTGAGGAAACGCTCAAGACGCTCTTTGAGAAAATCAAACTCCATGTACTTGTAGCGGCCCCAGAGGAAGAG
>MFLZ01000017.1:8933-11226 GCA_001781685.1 Candidatus Kaiserbacteria bacterium RIFCSPLOWO2_01_FULL_54_13 | reverse complement strand
TTGATGTGCATATCGCGCTCCGAGGTGCCGATTTTGACCGGCGTCACTTTGGTTTCTGTGACGTGCGCCTTCGACTTCACTTCCTTCTCTTTTTTCTTCTGCTCGTACTTAAACTTGCCGTAGTCGGTGATTTTCGCAACAGGCGGGACGGCGTTTGGCGAAATCTCTATGAGGTCGAGCCCCATCTCTGCAGCCTTCGCGAGGGCCTCTTTTGTCGCCATTACGCCGAGGTTGCCACCCTCGGGGCCGATAACGCGCACTTGGAGAGCACGAATATCCTCGTTCATCCGAACGCGCTCTTTCTCCGCTTGCGAAGTGTACTTAGTGAATCCCATTTGTGCGCGAACTATAGCACAGAAGATAATGCTACTCACTCCCCAAATATTCCGGTGTTGCTCCCGACGTCCGCCAGCCGAAAGGTTTTAGGTACTCGAGCATGCGCAGGAGTGTTTCTTTCATGGTCGCGAGTATCGTTCGGAGGGCGGAGAGTTGTTGAGGCGAATAGGTATTTTGCCCAGAGTCCCAACTCAAGTCGTTGGGCGTGAATGTTTGCTGTGCATAGGAATATGGCGAGGTCCCCGTTGGGTTTTGTGTATCAAAAGCGAATGGGGTATTACCCTGCAGTAGCACGATGTCGTAGGGTTCTATGCTCAAAGTAAATGGTGTTGTCGTGGAGGTAGCTGTGGGTTCTACGGGGTTTGAAATTGCCATGATTTGCTCGAACACGGAGGAACTGCTCGTTACTTTATTCGTTCGACCGCTCGCTCTACTGCTCGTTGCATTTTGTCCGCCGTCGGTTCTTGGAATTGTTGGAGTCGTTGTCGGCTTTGTATCAAGGTACTGGAATGGTTGCTGGGCTTCCGGAAGCGCTTGAGGCGGAGCGAGCGGAGCGGGAGGCGGTGGGGACGAAGGTGGCCCCAAAGCGTTGCGGACGGCGTTTGAAAGAGGCGATGATGGCGGGCCCGGATTACCGATTCTCGATGTATCTCCGCTAAACATTAACCTCCCGTCACACTGCACAGAGCCAGGACCGCACACAGCCGGCCTTGTTTCGTTACATTGTATGTGAACGTGCGAATAGTCCCCTTCGAAGTATGCGATGTGGACGCCGAAGGCGGGATGCAGTCTTTTGATCCCTAGGACGTCTCTGAGCATCCACTCAACACACCGCCTGCTAGATCCAATATCTGCAGCAAGTCCGTACTGGTGGCAGGACCTGCCCTGCGCAGCACATCCGTCGCGAGGAGTACCGCATCCCTGAGTGGCTCTGTAGGCGCTTACTATTTTGAATGGACATCCACGTTCTTGCGCGAAGATGAGAAGTTTTGCTACTCGACATGCAAGTGCTGGATTGAGACCTTTGTCATATCCTCCGCCATTTCCTATCTGCGGCGTGATCCCATTGGTACCCTTGAATCTCGATTCGAGAACGGCAAACGGATTAAAATCACATCCGCCACTCAAGCTTCTCATCGTCGCGTCGGTCGTTTGTCTGGAAGGAATTCTGAAGAAGTTCAAAGTTGCTTGTTCTTCCGGAGTTGCGTCGCGCGGGGTTTCCGCTGCAGCGGCACCGATCGCTCCCACCAAAAGACAAATTAGTGCAACCACAAACCACATTCCAGATCGGTAGCTGGCAGAACGCATGTCATTCAAGTATACAGAAGAAAATTTCTTTTCAGGTGGTTGTTGTGGACGCACTTACTCAGCGTACTCATTATATTGATCACTGTACGGTCGTCCGAATGGTCTGAGGTACGCGAGGATTCTTAAGAGAGTGTCTTTCATGTTTGAGAGCAATATTTGGACTGTGGAGACTTCTCCCGAAGGATACACATACGTGTTTTCCATCAGATCGCTTGATATGAATGTCTGCGGCGCGCCCGGTGGGATTACACCATATACACCTCCCGGTGGTGCTAGAGATCCGGGTGGTGGGGAACTACCTTCAAGTCTTACTGCCTCCTCGCTGCTTACTGTGAGCACCAAGGGATCTGTCGTCGCCGCGCTTCCCACGGGAGCTGAATTGAGGAGAAGACCGATCTGCTCGTACGCGCTAAGAGAGCTTGTGGATTTCTTATCGCCGTTTTGACCGGTAATTGGCGTGCTAGTCACCTTTGAAAGTGCGGCGGCAAGGATATCAGAAACGGGCTGCGATGTACCGATGCATGAGGTGCCTGAGCAGCCATTTTGGCATTCTTGGTTGAGTTGGTCGACGCACGTACTCGTTCTGTAGTAGAGGTTGTTGTCTGAGCAATAGAATTGCGGGGAGCACGTGCCCTGCGCATAGGGCGTT
>MFLZ01000017.1:0-8896 GCA_001781685.1 Candidatus Kaiserbacteria bacterium RIFCSPLOWO2_01_FULL_54_13 | reverse complement strand
CCCGCTCCGCCGGGCGCGCCGCCCGAGGGCGCTCCTCCAGCTGGGGTGCCGCCCGCAGGTGGCTGGCCACCTCCCAAATTTGCAATCGCGGAGCAGGGAACAGACCCTCCGCCGGGAAGCGGACACATTTGCTGCGGCGGTTGCGGCGGATTCAAGAAATTCCGTGCGATGTCCGATAGGCGCGATGAAGGCGGGCCGCCGGGGACAGATCGAACCGAACTTGGATCGAAGTTACTGCCGCTACACGGAGTGCTCCCATAGCCGCGCTGCACACAGCTCGCAGCCTCCCTCGACCCTGGAATCCCTTGCAATATCATGTGAGGTCTATCTGAGAAACCACCACCACCTCCATCTTCAAACGGAAAGCATACTCCAAGTTGTTTATTTTGTTTTGCAAAATTCCACAGAAAACTCTGGCTGGGGCGGTAGTAGACGTCGATGGCCAGACCATTTGAGTGGTTGCTTGTTGGATTAGGGTTGTTCATCTGGGCACCACAACGAGGGTTATCTCTGCAAATATCACGCTCGTGACCGGGACTTCTATATGCTGAAACAATTTCAACAGGGCCATACTGGCCCTGGAACGCCTTGAAAAATCGCGCGGAGCATACAGCGAAGGAATCATTTAGCAGTCCAAAATTACACGATCCGGTGCATCTCAAAGTTTTCAAGTATTGTTTTGCTTCCTCGGCGTTTTGGCCGATGCCAATTTCGTTCGGGTTATAGCAGGTGCCAACCTTGATTTGGCCGTTTTTCACCACGGCATCATCTTCGGTAGCGGGACGTGTGCCGGGGATATCGCATGTCGCACTCTCGGTTTTTTCCGCGAGCGCAACCGAAACCATAAGCACAAGACAGAGAAATAAAGATGCCGATCTTAGGCGAAATCTTATGCGAAAAGCAGCGAAGGTTCCCATTGGACGAAATTATACTATGGCAAGCTCTCGCACACTCTGCCGTCGCCGTCGGCGTCGAGTTTGTGAATGTCGTTTGCGCTTCCTCCACACGATTCAAATACCGACTGTGCTTCGGCCTGTGTTGTGAAATCGGAGCAGTTGTACGCATTACGTGAGCACTCGTAGTCCCCCTCGTTTTCGGGCGGCATGAATGTGGGAGAGGGTGATGAACGACTTCGTAAGTCGTTCATGCAGGCGTCGCCGGCCCATAGGCCTCTTTTTTCTTCGCGGGCCAGCCGCTCTGCGGCTTTGAATTCGGACTGGTATTTGTACGGGAGGTTGTACGTGTACTCATGTCCGTAGCCCTCGGAAATCATTAGCTCCGCGAAGTTCCTTCCATTGGGGAAAAATATGTACGTGAGCGTGCGGCCGTATTTGTCCAACTCTCCCTGCGAAGGATCCATCTCGATGCGTACCGATGTGCCGGAGAGAGTCTGCTTCGCTTTTTCGGAGGCTTCCTTGCCAAAGCATTGTACGGGCTTCCTCGGATCAACTGTCTCTGGTGTATCGAGTCCGATGAGGCGGATCGTCACACTTTCTCCATTCATGTTGATAGTGAGCGTGTCGCCGTCAATTACTTTCACGACGGGATACCATTTGTATTCTGAAATACTCTGGTCTGCCGTCGTTGCCGTCTCATACTCGGATGTTGCAGCAATACTCACAGGCTCAGATACATCGGATGTCTTTCCGAAGTAAAATCCGAGCGTGAACGCAGCACCAATCCCGACGATCGCGAAAATCCACCATTTCATCTCGACATTGTATCCCGCCCTTTCTCGAGAGAGGGCGGGATTGTAGTGGAAGCGGTTCGAGAGTAATATGGATTTTTATGGCCGAAATTGTTCAACTGACAGCAGTCAACGAGAAGACTTGCAAAGAAATCAATGCGCTTTTGCCTCAGCTTAGCGACGCGAGAACTTCTCTCGGATTGTTGCAGGCTACCGCAGCGAGCCCAACTGCCGAACTGTGGGTTGTCACTGAGGCAGGAAAAATTGTCGGCATGGCGACGTTGGTTCTTATGATGAGGGTTGCTGGGATGTCCTCGCGAATAGAAGATTTCGTTGTCGACGAGGCTTATCGCGGGAAAGGTTTGGGAAAAATGCTCTGCGGGAAACTGGTAGAGCGAGCAAAAGCACGCGGGGCGTATTCGATACATCTTACCAGCAGACCAGATCGCGTTGCCGCGAACGCTTTGTATAAAAAGTTGGGCTTTGAGCAGCGAAATACCAACGCGTACCGCCTACAACTTAAAAGATAGGGGCGCGCCGGGAATCATCCCGCCGCGCCCACGGGTCGTTCACGCATCGAGGTGCTTGAACACCAACGACGCGTTAGTGCCGCCGAAGCCGAACGAATTCGACAGCACGCAGCCGATTTTCATGTTGTCCCGGCGTTCGCGGACGATCGGCATGTCGGCGAAAGCCGGATCGAGCTCGTCGATATTGGCGCTTTCGCAGATGAAGCCGCTGTTCATCATCAAGAGCGAATAGATCGCCTCCTGCACGCCGGTGGCGCCAAGCGAATGGCCGGTCAGCGACTTGGTTGCCGAGATCGGCGGGCATCTGGAACCGAATACCTCGCGGATCGCTTCGATTTCCTTGACGTCGCCGACCGGCGTGGAGGTCGCGTGTGGATTGATGTAATCCACGGATGCTTTTACTCCTGCGAGCGCCATCCTCATGCAGCGCACGGCGCCCTCGCCGGACGGCTGCACCATGTCGTAGCCGTCGGAGGTCGCGCCATAACCGGCGATCTCGCCATAGATTTTGGCACCGCGTGCCTTGGCGTGCTCGAGCTCCTCGAGCACCAAGACGCCGGCACCCCCGGCGATCACGAAGCCGTCGCGGTTCACATCATAGGCGCGTGACGCCTTCTCGGGCGCGTGGTTGAAGCTCGTGGACATGGCGCCCATGGCATCGAACAGCACGGATAGGGTCCAATCGAGTTCCTCACAGCCACCGGCGAAGATGATGTCTTGCTTGCCCCACTGAATTTGCTCCATACCGCTTCCAATGCAGACGGCAGAGGTTGCACACGCGGCGGAGATCGAGTGGTTGACGCCCTTGATCTTGAACCACGTGGCGAGCGTCGCCGATGCCGTCGACGACATGCACTTTGGCACGGCGAAGGGGCCTACGCGCTTTGGGCCCTTCTCGCGCGTGATGTCAGCTGCCTCGACGATAGCGCGGGTTGAAGGCCCGCCGCTTCCTATGATGATGCCGGTGCGCTCGTGCGAGACCTCGTTCGCCTCGAGGCCGGCGTCGCGGATTGCCTGGTCCATGGCGACGTGATTCCAAGCGGTACCACCGCCGTGGAAGCGCAAGGCACGCCGGTCGACGGATCCCGCAGGGTCCAGGGTCGGGGCGCCATGCACATGGCAGCGGAAGCCGAGACGCTTGTAGTCCTCGGCGAGGCTGACGCCGCTCTTTGCCTCGCGCAGCGAGGCCAATACTTCTTGGGTGTTGTTGCCGATGGATGAGACGATGCCCATCCCCGTGACAACAACCCGTCGTCCGTTTCTCATGACGTGCTCCTTCTTTCCTTTTTGTGTTTCGGGCTGTATTCCGATCCCGCGCTGTGCGGAATCTCCGCGTGTAACTCTATGTTTCGGTACAGGTAGAGTCAAACCACAAAGCGAAAGGGAGTGAGTCAATGCGTGGTAAATGAGATTTTTTACTTTAGTATGCGGCAATGCGCTATGTTTCGACGAGAGGGATGGTGGAGCCGTTCGACTTCGCTCACGACAGGCCGAAGGGTTTTTCGGAGATTTTGCTTGAAGGGCTTGCGCCCGACGGTGGGCTCTACGTGCCGGAAGAGTATCCACAGGTATCTCAAGACGAGCTGAACCGAATGCGAAAGATGGCGTATCCCGAGCTCGCGTTCGCGATTCTCTCGAAATTTATTGACGACATTCCATCCGCTGATCTCAAAAGGATGGTTGAGGCGACATATACAGAAGAGACTTTTGGAAGCACAGACATTGTCCCGATAAAGAAACTAGAAGCCAATCTGTATCTCTTGGATCTCTGTCAAGGCCCGACACTCGCATTTAAAGACATCGCACTTCAGCTTCTCGGAAGATTGTTCGAGCAAACGCTTGCCAAGGAGGACAGGCAGCTCAACATTCTCGGTGCGACATCCGGCGATACTGGTAGTGCAGCAGAGTACTCCATGCGGGGGAGGCGTGGCATTCGCGTCTTCATGCTCTCGCCGCTAGATCGCATGAGCGATTTCCAGAGGAAGCAAATGTACACACTTCAGGATAAAAATATTTTCAATATTGCAATTCGCGGCACGTTCGACGATTGCCAAGATATCGTAAAGGCAGTCAATGAAGACGCGGAATTCAAGAAGATGTACAAACTCGGCGCTGTGAATTCTATTAATTGGGCGCGGATTGCCGCGCAGATTGTCTACTATTTCTGGGGATACTTTGGTTCGACGAAGCTCACCACAAGTCGTGCGACAAACTCAAATGAAGAACAGGTTTCGTTTGCCGTACCGACGGGGAACTTTGGCAACATTCTCGCCGGTTATATTGCGAAGCAGATGGGACTTCCTGTGCGGCACCTCATTCTTGCGACGAACGAGAACAACGTACTCGAGGAATTCTTCCGCACAGGAACGTACCGACCGCGGAAGGGAAGCGAAGTCGCGGCAACATCTTCACCCTCAATGGATATATCGAAGGCCTCAAACTTCGAGCGCTACATTTTTGATGTCGTCGAGCGCGATCCGAAGCGCATGACGGAGCTTTGGCAGGGACTAAAAGAAAAAGGCTCGTTCGCTATCACGAGCTCAGAGTTCGGACGAGTAAAGGCGAGCGGCTTTGTTGCAGGCTCCTCAACGCACACGGATCGTGTGGCAACGATTCGCGCAATCTATGAGAAGTACCATGTTCTCATTGATCCGCACACGGCAGACGGAGTTACGACTGGCCTCTCGTACCGCGAGAAGTCCGCCAGCCGGCGGATTCCGCTCGTTTGCCTCGAAACGGCACAGCCGGCGAAATTTGCCGCGACCATTCATGAAGCGATAGGGAGGAATCCGGAGCTGCCCAATGACTTCAAGAAATTGACCGATTTGCCGGAGCGATTTGAGGTTCTTGACGCGAACCCTCAGGCGATCAAGGAATTCATCGCAGCAGCATAGTATACTTAAAGTCATGAATCCCGTTAGAAGCCGCGGACGACTCGTTTCTACATTACCTATGATGCTCGTATTTATCAGCGATAGTAAGTTTGGGGGCGGAACACCTATCGGTCCCGCGTCCTGCTTCTAACGGGATGAACAGAATCTTCGGTTTCGCACTTGCACTCGTTGTCGTCGGCGGAGCTCTATATCTCCTTTTTCCGTATCTGCGCACGTCGCAAACAGAAGTGCCGGTGGATGGTTCGCTTGAAGCAGCAGTAAAAACCGAAACGACGCACGATGAATCAGGGACGTACCTCGTGGATGTGGACTATCCTCAGTTTGGTATTGCCGCAATAGATGCCGATATCAAAAGCAAAGTGGACTCGGCAGTTGCGGAATTCAAAGCTCTCCCTCCGAATCCGCCGGAGTCTGCAACACCGCAGAATGAATTTACCGGTACCTTCGAGAATGTCTACATCGGGCCTGATGTCGTCTCGGTCAAACTCGTTCTCTCGCAGTACACGGGCGGCGCGCATCCGATGACGATTTTTAGCGGATTGAACTACGACCGCGCGACGGGGCGGCAGCTACTTCAGGACGATGCGTTCACTATGGTCGGCATGACAGTGGAGGAGGTATCGGCGCAGGCGACGGCGGAACTGAGAAAGAAGCTCGGTGATTCGATGTTCGAAGAAGGCGCCAACTCAAACCCGGAGAATTTCAGCTCATTTATTATCTCGGCCGACACAGTGACCTTCATCTTCCAGCCGTACCAGACGGCGGCCTACGCCGCCGGGCCACAGGAAGTCTCGTTTGAGAGAAGATGATGGTTGTCTAAATGAGAAGTTGGAGGAAAGTTAGAACCTATTGAATACTTCTCGACTGCTCTTCGTACATCTCTTTTATCTGTTTGAGGTAGGAATCCCGGATCTTTTCATCATGTGGTAGGTGGTTTCTTAACCACCAGTATAGCGCATAATGCGCGGACTCAAGGTTGTATCTAGCGAGCTCGGGACTTTCTTCTGAACTGACTGGAGGATCTATGATTCCGTCAACATCCCCAATGGCGAAATTAACATATACTTCGCCCCCGGTTTTTGGAAAGCGGAAGTAGTACGCGTCGCCCGCAATCTCTAGTTTATTTCTCGCGGCAGTTACCGCGGCGCTGAATATACTCTTGGCGAGAGGACCAACATTGTTGATGCGGGCGATTTTTTTAGTCCCTTCTGATTCGTGGACATTACCATATCCGCCTACATCGTATGTCTTGTTTTCGGTCCAGTCGGTGGTCGCGACAGTTCTTTTCTTGGGGTCTAGCCTGAAAGTTGGAAGTACGGGCAAACCGAGTCCGCGACACTTGTCGTAGGTCTTTTGAAGATTCCTGAGAAATTCCACGTCGACGTCTTTGCGGTCCTTGTATTTTTTGAGAGCTAATGTAACTATTCGTTCTCGTCCGACATACTCGACTTTTAGTGGAGCTCTTACTACGTCCGCGTACCTACCACGCCCTAACCATTCTTCTTCGATGGAACTTGCGCTGACGGTAACCGTGTCTTTCTTGCTTCGGTATTTCTCGAAGCGGTATTGTTCTGTGGCCATTCACTCAGTGTAATTTACGGGACCAGCTGCTCAAAGCGTAGCAAAAAACCGTAGGTCAGGCTCTTTTTTAAGAGCATCGTATTGCTCTTCGTCTATCTCGCACCGCGAATCAGTGGAAACTAATGAATGACGTTAAAACCTCTGTCCAGAATGTCGATGTAAGCCCGTATATACTCAATTTTTCAAAATCAACAAAAACACTTGAACGGTCAGGTGTCTAGACAAGATTGCAGGGAGAAGTTAGAACCTCAGTTCAGAAGTCTTTCTACTATATCAACTGCTTCCGCGGGCGTCAATGCTGTATGCACAAGTTCTTTACCTATTTTCTTGAAATATGTCTGACCTTCTGTTGTCTCATTTAAAAGTACGACATTCTTCTTGGCCTTTAAAGCAAGCGCGATTTCAGATGCCGTGCCAGCGCCGCCGACACCGTAGGAAATAACCACATCGCTCGTTCCTTCCTTTTGAGGGGGTTTTGGGCACTTTTGTCCGCACGGAGCATATCACAACAAATCAAAAAACTCCGTGTGAGCGAAGCCTTTTGTTTTGTGGGGGGGAGGGGATTTCCCGCGACTCTCGGTTCGCCGCTTGATGAGCGGAAACAGTAAAAAGCTATTCCGCTTCCAGCCGTATCAAGTCGCCGCCTACGCCGCCGGTCCACAGGAAGTTTCTTTCGAGAGGCGAGATTAATATACTGCGGTATAGTGTCGGGAATGGCGCTCATAGAAAATCCGCGCGTGAAGTTTGATTATCAGATCCTCGAAGAGCTCGAGGCAGGTTTGGAACTTCTTGGTTTCGAAGTGAAATCGCTACGCGCCAAGCATGGTTCTCTCAAAGGTGCGCGCGTCATCGCGCGCGGAGGCGAGGCGTACCTTGTCGGCGCCTCCATCCCTGCGTGGCAGATTGCGAATGCGCCGAAATCATACGATCCGGAGCGCACGCGACGGCTACTGCTCTCGCGGAAGGAAATTGCGCGTGTCGCCTCCGCAGAAACCCAAAAGGGCTTGACAATTGTGCCGATTTCTGTGTATAGTAAGCATCGGAAACTGAAGTTGGCAATCGCGATAGCCCGCGGTAAGAAAAAAGAAGACAAACGTCATTCTATACGAGCACGCGAGGAGAAACGCCGGATCGAGCGTACGTTGAAAACAAAATACTGAGAGGTCAGCCGTTCGCGAAAAAGGAAATGAAGTGCTTTTTTCGGGGGTGACTGGCTTCGACAAGGAAATCGACATACGTGTGCGCGGGTAAAGCTGTAGTTGCTTTTCAAACCGCTACACAAATTCAAGTGCGAACAAAGTAGCATTTGCGCCTGCGTACGCTTAAACGCTGAACAGGCCGTCCTCGGATAGTTACGCTTGAGTAAAATCCGTTTGGGCGTCACTTCTCTCAAGCACTGATGTCGTTTGTCCGGGCTACATCTAAGACAAGGACTCGGCTCTGCGCGATTCTGTTCGTCTCCTACGCGCAGTGCTTAAACCTAAGATGATCTAGGCCTCGTAGAAACACACGTACTGTTTTTCCTTGGACGGGGGTTCGAACCCCCCACCTCCACCAGATTGAACACAATGACCCGCTACTGCGGGTCGTTGTGCTTATGGAACTATAGAAAGGAACTTATCGGCAAACTCACCACGCCTTTTCAACAATGTCGGAGAATACTTGCCGTTACGTGGAGTGAGTTTCAGATAATGTTTAAGCGCTAGCGCCGCGCGCCTTCTTTTATAGGTTCTCAAAAAAGGAAAAATAATTCTGATCAGATCTAAAGCCTGTCGACTTGAGACTTGGTACGTGTATCCTATTGCGTGTTTTACCGAGTGAACATTCTTGCGAGTGATTTTGCCCACACCAGTAATCTTCGCGATATATTCCAGCAAGGACAATTCATTGTTGCTGACGGTCAAGACCAGATAGCGATTTTTATATATGTTTCTTCGGGTCAGTGTTATGGTGCCTTCTCCATCAACGATACCGGCGAGGTATGATGCCTGCGCTTCGTTTAAACTTTTTGTTTTCTTATATACGACCACCCATTCATTATAAATGGAGGTGCTTCATTTGGCCGCACCTCCGAGGAGTTACTGTGGACACGCGCCCCCCTGCGGAAAGCCGTAATGGTTCAATAGCTTGGAAACACTTGTCCATTCACAATATGAGAGATATGGCATACACAAAGAATCCGTACTTGCCACGCGTTCGAAGGG
>MFLZ01000016.1:14869-16353 GCA_001781685.1 Candidatus Kaiserbacteria bacterium RIFCSPLOWO2_01_FULL_54_13 | reverse complement strand
GCGGCAAGCACTTCGACTACCCCTCCCTCGAACACGGGAATCCGCCGTGCCCGCACTGCGGGAACACCGACACGCAGTACGACCCGTCGCCCGGAAAGTAGGGGGCGAACATGAACAAGTTCGTACACATCGGTACGGATGGCTCGATCGTGATCGATGATCCGCCCGAGCAAGCGACCGATGAAGAAGCGCGTGCGTACATGCAAGGAGTGCGCGCCGAGCTCAATGAAGCGTTCGCCGGAAAACCGCAATCTTTGAAAATCAATCTGCGCAGCGGACAGCGTGGCGGCGCCTTCCCGTCGGCAAGTAGGGCGATCGAGAGCCTGATCTTCGAGGTTCATGATCGTGTACGCGAACTCAAGACCGCATAGCGCCGCTGAAGCGGCCATCTTGTTACCGCTCCGGGAGGGGTCCCTTCCGGAGCGGAATTGTTGATGCCCTATAGCGCCTAGCCACGGACTTGCATTGCCGCCCGAACAGTGGTATCCGTGCAAGTCAGGCGCTTGCGCCTAAAGATCGTTCACTCTCAAAGGAAAGAGGTGCGGCCATGGTCGAGGGACCAATCCGGCTCGCCTTCCTGACATCCATACGGGACGTCGGAGGCGATGATCGTGTCGGCCAAATGGTCGCCACGAAACAAGGCAAAAGGTACATGGAGGGTGTCGTCGAACATACCCTCTGTGAGACGCATCCGGGCGGTGCATTGCACGGCCTTATCAAGGTCATCGCGATCATCACGGACGACCGACCGAAGGATCTTGCCGCGTGCGGATACGGTGTCAGGCCGGAACGCGGAAAACACTGGATCTTCCCTTTGGATACCCCGTGTGATGATCTCGGCATGCCGGCAAAATGGATCGTCGAGAACATCCCCTCCGACTTCCGGTCAGTCTCGAAATCTGATCCACTCCGCCCGGAAGCGAAACGGGAGTTCGAGCGCAAGGTGCTCGAATTCATGCGGCAGAACAAGATCGAGATCCTCGTTTCGGACCACTACATGGCAAGGATCGAATTCCTCATCAACGAAGAATTCGGCTTCTACGGACGGGTCTTGAATATCCATCCAGCTGTAACGAACCCCGATTGCCCGTTCTGCTTCCGCGGGCCGACACCGACTGCGGACGCACTTGCGCGTGCGAGGAGCGGCAAGGTCACGAGGACAGGGGCAACCCTGCACCTCGTGAATGAGAACTTCGACGATGGCCCCATCATCGAGTTGGCCGCGCCGACGCCGGTGCATATGCTCGATACGCCGGAGGAGCTTCGCTACCGCAATTACCAGATGGCGAAGCTGCCGGTCTTCATCCGGGGAATACGGAAGTACATCACCGAGACGCTCCCCCGAATGTAAGATTTGGAACGACTTGGACTGCGGTCGCGGCAACTGCAGTCCTTGTTTTTTTATACGACCGCTATACAGTCTTTCCATGAGCACGAGCACCGAAATAACAAAAGCTCTCGGCGAGGCGACTCTTTCCCTCATC
>MFLZ01000016.1:9270-14837 GCA_001781685.1 Candidatus Kaiserbacteria bacterium RIFCSPLOWO2_01_FULL_54_13 | reverse complement strand
ACGAAGGTCACCGATCTACTGAAATACATTGACGACACGCTTGCCCGGACAGGCCGCACCTGGGGCATCGGCGGGTACGGCGAGAACCGATTCTTCTACGAAAAAAGTGAGCTCTTTCGGAGCGGCAACGAGTACCGATCCATCCATATCGGGCTCGACATATGGCTGCCGGCAGAAACTGAGGTCTACGCACCCCTCGACGCGCGCGTTCACAGCTTTCAATACAATAATAAATTCCTCGACTACGGCCCTACCATCATTCTTGAACACGATGTTGGGGGAGTCATATTCTGGACACTCTATGGACACCTCAGTAAAGAGTCGCTCGACAGACTATCTGAAGGGAAACCTATCGCGAGCGGCGAACAAATAGCCACTCTAGGGACTCCGCTCGTAAACGGTTCATGGCCCCCGCATCTTCACCTCCAGATCATCGGCAACCTTATGGGAAAGAAGGGCGATTACCCCGGCGTCGTTATCCCCTCAGAAAAAGAAAAATACTTGAACATATGCCCGGATCCGGAAATGCTACTGAAACCATTCCTTAAAACGCCTCTATAAATACTTGCGGAGTATCTCCGCTATCTGAACCGCGTTGAGAGCCGCTCCCTTCAAAAGTTGATCCCCGACGACCCAGAACGAGAGCCCGTTCTCAAACGCGCAGTCTTTCCTAATACGCCCCACCTCGCAGTCATCTTTTCCCGAAATGTGAATAGCCAAGGGGTAAACATTCCTGGTAGGGTCATCAACAACCTTTATTCCGGGAGCAGCCGCGAGAACTGTCCGTGCACCTTCCGGCGTCACCGGACGCTCGAATTCCGCTGCAACAGCAACAGAATGCGCCCGATACACGGGAACACGCACACAGGTCACACTTGCGAGAAAATCTGGATGGCTCATTATCTTGCGGCCTTCGTTCTGTAGTTTCATTTCCTCTTTCGTATAACCGTTTTCAAGAAAGACATCGACATGCGGTATCACATTGAAAGCAATCTGATGCGGATAGATTTCTTTCGTCACGGGCTTTCCTTCCTCTATCTCGCTCACTTGCCGTTTGAGCTCCTGGATCGCCTGCGCGCCGGTACCGGAGACTGCCTGATAGCTCGCGGCGAAGACACGCTTGACGCCGAATTTTTTGTGAAGCGGAAAGAGCGCCACGAGTGTCACGATGGTCGTGCAATTCGGGTTCGCGATTATGTTCTTGTGTTCCTTAAGAGCCTCGGGATTTATCTCCGGAACCACAAGCGGAACCGTGGGGTCCATACGGAACGCGCTCGAATTATCTATCACGACGCAGCCCGCCCTCGCCGCTATAGGAGCAAACTTGAGAGAAGGACCGCTTCCGGCGCTGAAAATCGCAACATCCAATCCGTCGAAGCTTCGTTCCGTCAGCTCCTCAACCGGTATCTCCCCTCCTCGGAATTGCAGCTTCGTCCCGGCAGAACGGGCGCTCGCAAAGAGCTTAAGCTTGCTCAGGGGAAAATTCCTTTTTTCCAGAACCTCGACGACTTCTCGCCCGACAGCGCCCGTCGCCCCGACTATTCCGAACGTAAGCATAGCGGGAGAATAGCAAAAATAGCTAGCAATTACAACATTTTTTGCTTGCCAATATGCGGAAAACAACTAGTATTAACGCCTACTATGTCCATCGTTGCGAAATTCGGCGGCACGTCGCTTGCGGACGCAGCTCGGATACAACACGTTGTTCGCGTCATCAGATCCGACCCAACACGCACTTGCGTTGTGGTCTCCGCACCCGGCAAGCGCTATGCGGATGACACGAAGATAACGGATTTACTGGAGGGGTGGGTAAATGCTTCAGAAAACCAACGAGAATCAATCTTCGAAGAAATCCGGATACGCTTCATCGAAATCGTGAAGGTACTTGGGCTATCGCTCGACATCGACGAGCTATTCGACAATATTCTCAAGAAAGCCAAAAGACTGAAGTGGAATAAAAAACTACTGTTCCACTTTATGAGAAGCCGCGGCGAATGGCTGAACGCACAGATCGTTGCAGCGGCATGCGATTTCGAGTTCGTCGATGCCGCCGATTTTATCTCCTTCACGTGGAGAGGCCAATTCGACATGCACAGAACGATACGACGTGCGGATAAACTCCACCTCTCGGAGAAAGCAAAAAATGGGATCGTGGTTCCCGGTTTTTATGGGCGGACACCTTGGCGAACTGTATGCTCATTCAGCCGCGGCGGTTCCGACATCACCGGCACTATTGTGGCAGTGCTCGTCAACGCTGATGAGTATGAAAACTGGACAGACGTGGAGGGGGTTCTTCAAGCAGATCCGCGTATCGTATCTGATGCGAAAAAAATCGATGAAATGACCTACGCGGAACTCCGCGAGCTCACCTTCATGGGAGCAAGTGTGTTCCACCAGGACGCCGCAGCGTTCGTCTGGAAAGCAGGAATCCCGACGCACATCAGATGCACCATGACACCTGGAAAAGCAGGTACCCTCGTAGTCTCGTCACTCGACGGAACTCCGGGGACTATAACCGGTATCGCCGGCAAGAACGGCTTCACCGTCCTCACGCTCGAGAAATACGGCGTGGATGAAGAGATTGGTTTCCTCTACCGGCTCGCAGGCGTGTTCAAAGAGCTCGGCATAAGTATCGACCACGCGCCAGGCACCGTCGATACGATGAGTGTCGTTATCGACTCGGAACAATTCCGGCAGAAGCGCAAAGAGATTCTTAAACGAATTCAGCGTCGCTGCGAGCCCGACAAGATCCGAGTTCTGGAAGACGTCACGCTAATCTGCACGGTTGGGCTCGGTATGAAGAATATTCCTGGAATGGCAGGGAGGCTCATGTCAGCAGTCGGACGTGCGGGAGTCAGCATCGAGCTCATCAACCAAGGCGCGAGCGAGATCAACATCGTCATCGGCGTCCAAAAGGAAGATGGCGATCGTGCGATCCGCGCAATCAACGATGAATTCTTTCCGGGCTAGAGGAAAATATTTTCTTTTCACAAGCTGATAAGATACAATGATGGAGAACTTCCAGCTCCTCGCCTCGCCGTGGTGGGTCAATCTTGGAGTGTTTGTGCCTGTTGCGAGCTTCTTTCTATGGCGCAGGTACAATTTTGAAATTTCGTGGGCAAGGCTTCTGTATGCGGGATTATTTGGGATCGCGTTCGGAGTGAACGAAGCCGTGGTGGTTGTATACCTGCGTGCGGCTACGGATCTTCTCTCGGGATTCGAACACGGGCTTGCCGGGACGGTTGAATCCCTTAGTGCGTACGAACAGATGCAGCTTCTGAACGCGATGCCAGTAACTCTCGTCTCGATAGAGCTCGTGCGCGAGGCCGCTACGCTCATCATTCTCGCCACTGTTGCATGCGCGGTAGCAAGGCGCATCCCGGAGCGGTGGGCACTTTTTCTCTGGATGTTCGCATTCTGGGACATTTTTTACTACATCGGCCTCTGGATCATTGTCTACTGGCCGCCTTCTCTTCTCACGCAGGACGTTCTCTTCCTCATTCCCGTCCCGTGGATCGCGCAAGTGTGGTTTCCCATCCTCGTGAGCATACTCTGCATTGGTGCCGTCGCTCTCGCTCGAACTGATAAGATGCAACCATGAATCCCGCCCTTTCTAATCGAAGAAAGAGCGCGATGAACATCTGTATTTTTTGTTCGATGTACGAGGTCGACAAGAAATATACGGCGCCGGCGGTTGAGCTTGCACGCGAGATCGGGCGGCGCGGAAACACGCTCGTGTGGGGCGGCTCGGACAACGGTCTCATGAGAAGAATCGCGTCGGCCGTGCAGGAGAGCGGCGGCAAGATCGTTGGCGTCACGATGGAGCGCATAAAAGAGAACGCTCGCAAAAAAGCCGACGAGATGATCGTTACGAAAGATCTTGCCGAGCGAAAAAGACTGATGCGAGACAGGGCCGACGCGTTTGTACTCCTTCCCGGTGGCATCGGTTCTCTCGACGAAATTACTGAAATTCTGGAATTCAAGAAACACGGGATGAACGACAAACCGGTCGTCATTCTCAACACCGACAACTTCTACGAGGGGCTCAAGAGCCAACTCGAGCGCATGAAGCGCGAAGGCTTCATCTCACTGCCTCTCGAAGAGTTCATTTATTTTGCCGATACTCCCGACGCAGCACTCTCCTACCTCGAGCGCTGAGTTTCTCCATTTCCGACCTCAAGCGAGGAGGCGCTGTGTTGTAAGAGCCTCCGCGCAGGCGCGTAAGCGCCGAGCGGGAGCACCGTGTCGGCAAACGCGGACGCGACACGAACAACACAGCGCCTCCGAGCGCTACCTCCACTCTTTGATCACCTCCCACTTCATCTTCGCGGAAGCGCCGAGGGTAAGGAGCATGAGGATGAATTGCACGAGCCACCCGACGATCGGGATAAGACCGAGCATAGTGTAGATAAAGACGCCGAGAAGTATCGTTTTCCAGTTCACGTCGAATTCCCCGCCGAAGAAACTGCGGTACGCGAAACTGCCGAGAAGAACCGGCGTTAGGATCCAGAGGAATATTACCGTGGCCGCAAAGGTGAGGAAACCGAAGACGCCGAGCGGAATCCCAATCACAGAAAAGAGTAGCCCGGCGGAAATGACCGGAAGCACGATGAAAACGATAAGACCTCTGCCCATCTCCAGGAGCGGCTGCTCGGATGCGTTTTCCACCAGTCTCGTCGCATATCGCCGGAAGACGAGTCCTAAGAGAAGCGCCGCGGCAAGTTGCGACAAGAACGTGCCGATGAGCGCAAATGAAATTATGGTCACAATTCCTCCCACTGAGATTGCCCGTTCTCGCTCGGTAAACGCAACCTCTCCCCCGACGGTCGCTCCTTCTTCCATTGAGACCTCTTTCGCGGCCGTGTAGGTGAGATTCCCCGCAATGCGCGCGGCGCTCCCCAACGTGAGCTCCTCAGCGTATACCTCGACATTCCCGGACACAGCCGAGTTCAAGAAGATGTTTCCTCCTGCAAGTCGTACGTCGCCTGAGACAGGAGCGTCAATGCGAATTGTGCCGCCGCCTCCCAAGACATCGCCGCGGATACCCGCTCCTCCGAGCACGACCTGCCCGCCCCCGAATACTACATCTCCCCCGACCGATCCATTAATCAAAATGTTTCCTCCCGCTACACGCACGTCATCTGCAATGTCCGCCAGAATCGTTACCGCGCCTCCGGCTGCCGCCGCGTCGCCCGCCACACGGCCATCCACCACTATGTTCCCGCCAGCCGCGATGAGGTCCCCGCGAAGAATCCCCGCGCTCGAAATGTTGCCGCCTGCGATGTATATGTCGTCCGTCACCGTCTCTCGCGCGCCAATCGAGGGTTGATCTCCAGTGCGCACCTCCGCCGCGCCAGCTACATACGCCACCGAAGCAACGGCAAGAACGATAAGCGAGACGACACCGACGAATGTGCGAATAGCCATAGACGAGCGCATCAACCCCATAGTACGACAAGTAGCCGCATGTTGTAAACCTGCTCTTCTGCCCGTTGGGCAGTGCCAGACCCTCCTCTACCTACGCAGGATCAAGCTCGTTGTCTTTTTCTGCTTCGTAAATGCGACGG
>MFLZ01000016.1:0-9252 GCA_001781685.1 Candidatus Kaiserbacteria bacterium RIFCSPLOWO2_01_FULL_54_13 | reverse complement strand
CCAGCCCGTGTACTTTTTCCCCTTCCAATCCGTGCCGATGATGCGGATGTCCGGCTTCAGTTCGATAAGAAGTCGGCGCAGATCTTCTTCTGTTTTGTACGGGATAATTTCATCAACATAGCGGATACCTTCGAGAATGACGCGCCGCTCCTCGAGTGACATAATCGGCTTTTTCTTCTTTTTCCCGCGATATTCTGCCGGAGTGACAGACGGGTCTTCGTGCAAAAGAACGATAAGATAATCACACACAGTCTTTGCCTCCTTGAGCATCAGAATATGCCCGGCATGACAGAGATCGAACGCACTCGCCGTCACACCGATCTTTTTGCCGTTTCGCATGTTACCGGAAGAATATCACAAGATATGAAGACGTGGCCGTTCTTAAGTTAGTAAGTCAATCCACCCTCTCCCCCCACATGTAACAGCTGTTACATTCATGGGATATTGTATAATGCCGGCATGCGCAAGAAGATGAGAGAAAGATCCATTCTTGGACCACTCGAAGAAGATATCCTACAGCATCTCACCGCCGGTGACCTCCTGATGAGCTTTCTGATCTCTGGGCGATCGACTCGCGCATTCTACCGAGAAGCGTCCTTGCGTGCCCATGCACGCTATCGCCGTAAGCGAAGCATTAGAGGACTGGAAGCAAAAGGTTTAGTAGCCTATCGCGGTGATACAATTCATCTCACGGAGAAAGGAAGAGAGCTGATGCAAATTCTTGCCGCACGCACCACTCCCGTTGAAGCCGCCTGGAAAGGCACCTGGTGGATCGTTATGTACGACATTCCGATAAATCTCAATCCCATGCGATTCGAGTTGCGAAGAATCCTGATACGAGCAGGATTCAGAAAGCTTCAACACAGTGTCTGGGTTCATCCTCACAAATGCAAAGAGCTCGAACTGTTTGTGAAAAACCACCCGCGCATGGCTGCGTATGTGCGGTATCTGGAAGCTCCACCTTTCGCACACCTCGAGAAAATGCAAGACTGGAAAAAACTCGCCACCGCCTGATATCCCCTATAAGTAACAGCTGTGACATCAATGGGATATAGGGACTTGGATTAGCGAGAGACTATTCGCGCAATCCCGCATAGCTTCATTTTGGCGCGTTTTGGCTTTCTGCTACAATCTGACGCATGAATACTGCACTTCTGGCGAGCTACGAGAAAGATGCCCCTCTCCTCCGACTCGGAAAACTCTTGAAAGAAAACAGCTGGACTCTACTTGGCTCCGCGGGAACTGCAAAATACTTGTATGAGAACGGGGTCGGATGCCGCGATGTGGCAGAAATCGTAGGGCCGCCGATCCTCGGACACCGTGTCGTAACTCTCTCACGCGAGCTCCACGCTGCGCTTCTCGCGACATCAAAAGACCTCGGAGAGTTGAAAGATCTCGACATTGAGCCAATCGATCTGGTCTATGTGACACTGTATCCTCTAGAGAAAACAGCTGCCGTCTCGAATGCAAAACCAGACGACGTCCTCGAAAAGACCGACATCGGCGGCCCGACCCTTTTACGCGCAGCGGCAAAAGGCAGAAAGATCGTTCTTTCCTCGCCTAAACAATTAGACGAATTCGAGGTTCGCCTCAAGAGCGGAACCCTGGGAGACGAGAATTATCGAATGGCGCTCGCCGCCGCGGCAGAGCGCAGAGTCGCCGACTACGTGGACGCATCCGCGCGATACTTGGAAAGCAAAACATCCTGACTCCATGCCTAAACACTTTTTCTTCGATCTCGACAATACGCTGACGAGAAGTAAATCGCACATCGAGCCCGCACATGCGGACCTACTGCGAAAGCTCACGGAGCGCGCGGACGTGGTAGTCGTCTCTGGGCATCCGCAGAGAGATATTCGCGACCATCTTGAGAAAAATCTCGACGGCCGGTACTACATCCTCGCGCAGAACGGAAATTTCTCGCAGACTCCAGACGGAAAAATACTGTGGGAGCGTCGACTTTCCGAACAACAGGTGCGCGCGATTCATGCATTCATCGAGAAAGCCCGCAAACATCTCGCGCTCAAAGTCCGTGACGAGAACGACATCGTCGAAGATCGCGGCTGCCAGGTAGCCTTTAGCCTTATTGGACACCACGAGAATCAGGATATTAAAGACGCATTCGACCCTGACCACGCGAAGCGCAAAAAGCTTCTGGAAGACCTGCG
Organism: Candidatus Kaiserbacteria bacterium RIFCSPLOWO2_01_FULL_54_13; assembly: GCA_001781685.1. Classification (GTDB taxonomy): domain Bacteria; phylum Patescibacteriota; class Minisyncoccia; order Phycocordibacterales; family UBA2100; genus UBA10103. Next base: position 7,084 of record MFLZ01000016.1, on the reverse strand, counting down.
CGACGATGTCGAGCAACTTCGCAACAAATACAACATTGATATCTACATCGCCGGCACCACGAACCTGGATATCGTCGAAAAAGGCAAGAACAAGGGGTACAACATCACTGTTTTCATCAAGACTTTGGGCTGGAAGAAAGAGGATTGTATCTATGTGGGCGATGCGCTCTTCCCCGGCGGCAATGACGAGACTGTTGTCGGCGTCATCCCCACAAAGGCCGTCAAAGACTTTCACGGAACGTATGAATACCTTAGAGAACTCTTGAAATGACTATGGCCGAAGTTGCACTTGAAATCAAAGATCTAAGAAAAACATACAAGAGCGGCACGGAGGCATTAAAGGGCGTCTCGCTCACGGTTCCAACTGGCGATTTTTTCGCGCTTCTAGGACCCAACGGCGCGGGCAAAACAACGATAATCGGCATCGTGACCTCCTTGGTGAACAAAACGAGCGGCAAAGTATTCGTCTTCGGGCACGATATAGACAAGAACTTCGAGAAAGCAAAGACGTATATCGGTCTCGTGGGGCAGGAGCTCAATTTCAACCCGTTCGAAAAACCACTCGATATCGTCGTCAATCAAGGCGGCTACTACGGGATTCCGCGCTCCGAAGCACTACCGCGTGCACAGAAACTCCTCGAGGACCTGGGCTTAAGCGAAAAGATGACCCAGCAAGCAATGCAGCTCTCGGGCGGTATGAAGCGCCGTCTCATGATCGCGCGTGCGCTCATTCACGAGCCGCGCTTTCTCATACTCGACGAACCGACGGCTGGAGTCGACGTGGAGCTTCGCCGCAGCATGTGGGATTACCTTCGCGGTATCACGAAAAAAGGCGTCACCATTCTTCTCACCACACACTATCTCGAAGAAGCGGAGCAGCTGTGTAAGCACGTTGCCATCATCAACAAGGGTGAGATCGTTGCTTCCGGCACCATGCAGGAAGTGCTTGAAAAACATCACGATGAGGAAGCGGCTCAAAAATCGGGCTATCGCAGTGGAAAATTAGAAGAAGTCTTCCTGAAACTCACGTCAGAGAAATAAGCCGCTATGAATGCATACCAACTCTGGATAAGTTTCTATACGATGCTTCGCCGCGACATCGTGCGGATGTTCCGTATTTGGGTGCAGACTTTTTTGCCCTCTGTCGTCACCTCCGTGCTCTATTTCACAATCTTCGGAACGATCCTCGGTTCACAGATAGGCGACAGGCAAGGCGTTTCCTACATGACATTCGTCGTGCCGGGCCTCGTGATGCTCGCTATCGTCACCACAAGCTACGCGAACACCTCTTTCATGTTCTTCGCCTCAAAATTCTTTGCGCGCTCCATCGATGAAATCCTCGTCTCCCCAACCCCTCCGTGGCTCTTGATCGCGGGGTTCGCCGGCGGCGGCGTCGTGCGCGGAGTCTTGGTGGGCACGCTTGTCCTAATTGTCTCGGTGTTCTTTACAGGCCTGCATCTCGCGATTCACAACATACTAGTCATCCTTGCCTTTGCGACTCTCACCGCGCTCGTCTTCTCTCTTGCAGGGCTGGTGAACGGCATCTATGCAAAATCGATAGACGGCATTAACATCGTGCCTACCTTCGTTCTCACGCCCTTGGTCTACCTCGGAGGCATCTTTTATTCCATACACACGCTCCCCGACTGGTGGCAAGCTATCACCTATGCGAACCCGCTTTTCTACCTCGTGAACGGCTTCCGTTACGGCTTCTTGGGGATGGCCGATGTTTCGCTCGCGATCTCTACCGGCATACTCTTCGGCATGATAGTCGTTCTCGTGGCTATCAACTGGTACTTCATCAAAACCGGCCTCGGCCTGCGGCAATGATCGTCTTTACGCAATTTCGTTCAGAAACCCCACGCGGCTCTTAAGCTGAGTGTTGGTCAGCGTATGTCTTTTGTCATCCACGGAGTAAGAAAAAGTACCGTCCCCAAAAAGAAAGCCCCGATGCCTGTAAAAATTTCCCCTATCCAAAGCAGGAAAAATCCTACAATAAAAAATAGAGACGCAGAAATTAGGCGCAGTATCCTGCGAAATCCATGCAATGCAAAAAAGCGCCCCTTATCCTCAAATACAATCTTCTCGCGCGATATATATACATCTCCCTGCCATGCTTTCATCCATGCTGCTTTGGCGATGAGAGTGCCGACAATCAAAACGAGAATGAGGCCGATTGCTCCGATCCTCTTCACCTCTTCCGGAACACTTGAAATGATTTGCTCAAACATATTCTCAGACATTATATGCGAACTTGACTCTTTTATGTCTCCGCAATTTTAACAGCAAGTCCGATGTAATTCTCTGGACGGATTTTCTTGAGGCGGGCTCTTACTTTCGCATCGACGTCGAGGCTGTCGATGAACTTTGCAAAATCAGCGAGCGAGACTTCCCTGCCGCGTGTGAGCGCCTTAAGCTTTTCGTATGGCACATCCACGCCTTCGCGACGGAGAGCTGTTTGGATGGCCTCCGCGATGACCTCTGGATGTTTCTGCAATTCCGCGAGCATCGCGGCTTTGTTCACACTCACCTTCGAGAGGCCCCGCAGTAGCGCTTTGTAGGCGATCAAGGAATGCGCGAAGGCGATGCCGAAGGTGCGCTTTACTGTTGAGTCGGAAAGGTCGCGCTGAAGGCGCGAGATAGGAAGTTTGCGCGAGAAATGCTCGAAGAGGCTATTTGCGACGCCAAGATTGCCCTCGGCATTCTCAAAATCTATCGGATTCACTTTGTGCGGCATGGTAGAAGAGCCCACCTCCCCTGCTTTTGCTTTCTGCGAAAGCCAACCATCAGAGATATATCGCCAAACATCTTGCGAGAGATCGATGAGAATCGTGTTGATGCGGCGGAGATTATCAAAAAGTTCTGCGTACGTATCGTGCGGCTCGATCTGCGTCGTTGCATCATTGAGCTCGACTTGGATAACGCCGGCCATTTTTTTGTGCGCCGTTTTCGGTTCGATGTTGAATCGCTGCACGAATTTCCTACTGAACTCCATCCAATCGACATCCGGCGCACCGGAGACGTGCGCGCTCCAATTCCCCGTCGCACCCCCAAACTTCACCAAAATTATGGATGTCCGACATCCATATATTTGGCGAGATACACGGGATTCGAATACACGCATCTCTTTTCCAAACGTCGTGGGAGAAGCCGGTTGGCCATGCGTGCGCGCGAGCATCGGCGTCGCGGCGTGTTCTTTTGCTGTTTTGTCGAGCGTCAATCGAACATCTTCAAGGGCCGGTAGAAGAGCTCCCTCCAACGCGTCGCCGAGAAGCAAAGCATATGCGATGTTATCGGTATCCTCTGACGTGAGCGCAAAATGCACCCACTCTGAAACGTCGACCAGTGAAGTTTTTGCAAGTTTGTGTTTGATGAAATATTCGACCGCCTTCACGTCATGATTCGTCGCAGGAATTCCCTCATACCCTTCTTTCTCTATTTCCTTCACGACCTTGGCATCCTCAACCGTGACATCACATGTCTTTTTGAGAAGTTTCTTCTCGTCAGCATTGAGTGATCTCATTCCTACATTCGGTGTCTCAGAGAGCGCGAGAAGATATTCGCACTCGACACGAACACGTGCACGGATGAGCGCAAACTCGCTGAAGTATTCCGCAAGCTCGGCTGCGGCATCGCGGTAGCGACCGTCGATAGAACTTATTGCCGTGAGTGGGTCAAATTGCATATTGTTTCAAATTACGCTCGATGCGCGGGATGATGGGCACCTCGGCTGGCTGGAATTTCTCGCCCGTGATCTGCTCATACATCTGAATGTAGCGCCGCGAGAGCTCCTCTACAAGCTCAGGAGGTGCGGGAGGAAGTACTTTGTCTTTGTACGGATCACAGTGTTCTTTAAACCACAATCGCAAAAACTCCTTATCAAAATATTCTGGCTCTTCGCCTCTTGCAAATCGTTCCTCATACGAGCCAAGCTGCCAGTAGCGAGAGGAATCGGGCGTATGAATTTCGTCAATCAATGTGAGAGTCCCACCTGCCCCGAGCGATGTCGAGGTGTCGAGTCCAAACTCATACTTCGTATCCACGAGAATCAGTCCGCGCTTCGCAGCGATTTCCTGCCCGCGCGCGAAGAGTGCGAAAGCTGTATCCCGAATCTTCTCGAACAGTTCTTTCGTGATAAACCCTTCTGAGATCATTTTTTCGGGCGTGAGCGCGCGATCATGCATTTCTTCCTTCGTTGTCGGATCGAAAATCGGCGTGGGAAGCTTCTGGTTCTTTGTCATTCCGTCGGGCAGGACGACGCCGCCGAATTCGCGCTCTCCTTTCGAATAACGCGTCCAAATTGCCGTGTCGGTCACTCCCGTGAGATATCCACGCACGACCGCCTCCACAGGCACCGTGTTGCACTTTTTCGCGACCGTCACATTCGGGTCCGGAACTGCAATAACATGATTGGGAATAATATCTTCCGTCTTCTGAAAGCTGAAAGCTGAAAGCTGGTTCAATACCTGCCCTTTATGCGGTATGTGCGCGATGAGCCGGTCGAAACTGGAGTGCCGATCGGTAGAGATGAGGATTAGGCTGCCTCGGCCTGAGCCCGTCGAAGGCTCATATATATCGCGCACCTTACCTGCTCTTTTCTTCCCGAGAAAAACGAAGTTGGTTTCTTTGAGAACTTCCGTCATGTTTCAATCTACATTGATTTCAATGCATAGTCAAGACCGCCGCAATAGTCCTTCAAAATCAACGTTTTTATTGCCTTTTCCGACAATCCCTATCTCGTACGCATCAATCCCAGACTTCTTGATGTGAGCAATCGCCTCGTCTGCGAACCCTTCCCGCACGACGGCAGCAATCCCAACTCCCATGTTGAAGGTGCGTAGCATATCAGCGTCATCGAGCTCACCGTATTTTTTGAGGACGCTGAAAATTGGAAGGACTTTGATTTTGCCAAGATCGACCTGAGCACCAAGCCCTTCAGGCAAGATTCTGTTGAGATTCTCTTTGATCCCGCCGCCAGTAATGTGAGCAAGCCCAACTAGTCCATCCTTACCAAAAAGTCCTTTGAGTGCTTTGTAATATGCGCGATGCGGTGTTAGAACAGCTTCGATGAACGGCTTGCCGTTAATTCGCTCATTCTTTATCTCCGGTGTTGCTTCAATGATCTTGCGGACGAGCGAAATACCGTTGGTATGAACTCCGCTTGATGCGAGTGCCAAGATGGCATCTCCCTCCCGGATTTTCGAGCCGTCGATGATACGCTCCTTTTCAACAATGCCAACGATACTCGCAGTGAGGATATACGTGCCTTCTGGAATCGTTCCAGGCTGCCAGGACGTTTCGCCACCAGTGAGCGTGCACTCGTTGTTTTTGGCGGCGGCAGCGAATGCGTTCACCATCCTCGCGACGACTGGTTTCTCAACCTTTCCGCACACGATGCAATCCTGTATCGAAAGCGGACGAGCGCCCATGACGATACAATCATTCACTAAATGATTTATGAGGTCCTCGCATACCGTCTCAACGCTGTCGTGCTGCAGCGCGAGCAGCTGCTTGGTTCCCGGCTCCTCTGTCTTTAAGACCAGCACCGGGTGCTTATATTCCGGGAAGTGTCCGTCGAAGAGCGTCGCGAACGCCCCGATCTTGTTGAGGACACGCGCATCGTTTGTTTCGAGCGCGCTTGCTATTTCCTCTTTCGTCTCGTTCTCAATATCTCTGTTTACGCCGGATGCTTTGTACGAAAGTTTTTTCTCAGCGCTCATACCAATCCTTGCTCCTCAAGATATTTCTTAAAACCTTTTTCTTGCAGTTCCGCGTCCTTACTCACAATATCCTCTCCTATCTTTTCCTTGTAAGCCGTGATCTTCGCGCGCACGGCCTCGTCGCCCGCACCAATTATCTGCGCGGCAAGAATGCCTGCATTCTTTGCTCCGTTTATCGCCACAGTGGCAACGGGAACTCCCGGTGGCATCTGGGCTGTTGAGAAGAGTGCGTCCACGCCTGCCGAGCCCATCTTGGTACTCATGAGTGGAACCCCGATGACTGGAAGTGCCGTGTGCGCGGCCACGACTCCCGCCAAATGTGCGGCGCCTCCGGCGCCGCAGATAAAAACCTTGAATCCCTTCGCCTCCGCACCTTTCACGTACTCGACGACCGACTCGGGCGTGCGGTGCGCGGAGAGCATGTGCACTTCAGAGCCGATGCCAAGTTCCTCAAGTGCCTTCGCCGCATCCTGCATCACCGGCAGATCCGAATCCGAACCCATGAGAATGCCGACAAGTGCGTCAATCATAGCAATATCTACCATTATACACGCGCGAATACAAGCTCGCGCAATATACCTCTCCAATCAAGGACCGCTTCCTTAGAGACAATCCAAAGGGTCGCAGGCACCGTCGTACCCGTTATCTGGCTCGCGAATTCTCAGGTAGTTGCCCTGCCCGTTTGTATACCAATCACCGTTTGAGAGAATATAAAACTCTCCGGGAATAATTTCTGCATCTTCTGCAAGAAGATAGACACCGTAGTGCCGGTGACTCGCGGCCTGAGAATTCTCACGCACGCCTCTGTAGTATGTCTCACCTTTGTATCCTTCGAGTCCCATCAAGTCGCCGGCTTTGACGCTACTCCCGAGAGAAACAGTCGTCGTCGCCATGTGCTCGACGAGAAAAAGTTTTGGAGATGTAGTGCCGACTACAAGCGCGAGTGCGCCAGTCGCATCATCCCGAAAGGTAACGACACCGTCATACGGAGAGTAGACAGGACTCAAATATCCGCAGAAGTAGTCGACTCCTGTATGCAAATGGCCGTCGACAGCCCCTCCAAACCCGAGGGTCATGATGCAAGCTGTGACAGCGCCGACGAGAAAAGACATCATAGATGCAAGGTCGTCAAGTGAGCCGATACCGCACCCAAGGAGCCCGAACGAGAGGTCGAGTGCACACCTTGAAGTGAGGAAGATCAGCGGGGAGAGCCGCGCCCTCCCAAAAACCCAATAAAAAAGCCCCTAAAAAGGAGCATCATCACAAACGTAAGAGAATGTGAGTCGGCATCATAAAAACCCAATAAAAAAGCCCCTAAAAAGGAGCATCATCACAAACGTAAGAGAATGTGAGTCGGCATCATA
>MFLZ01000015.1:73404-73497 GCA_001781685.1 Candidatus Kaiserbacteria bacterium RIFCSPLOWO2_01_FULL_54_13 | reverse complement strand
CGGAAACCGATTTTCTAAATTTGCGGAGAGGGCGAGATTCGAACTCGCGGTCCGGTTTCCCGCACTCATGCTCTCCACGCCTGTGCATTAGAC
>MFLZ01000015.1:72211-73387 GCA_001781685.1 Candidatus Kaiserbacteria bacterium RIFCSPLOWO2_01_FULL_54_13 | reverse complement strand
GCATTGCTCGCGAGCGGGTCTCATTGAGCATACTGCTCTATAATCGATCTCTTCTCAAGGTAACCCGCCGGATGCTTAAGGTGCCACTCCCTCTTAGACGCCTTCGTCTTGGATGGATGCGCCTCGGAGTATATCAACCTCCACGGTCGATACGGCTTTGTAGATTTTGTGTAGCCTGCGTTGTGTTCTTGCAATCTTTTTCCAACATTTGCGGATACGCCGATATAAAAACGCTTTCGCCTGACACTCTGCAGTATGTAAACAAAAAACATATCGCACTAGACCACTAGCCCTAAGGGCACCCTTTGGGTTGCGAACCCTCCTAAAACAGAGGCATTATACACACGGTGGATTCATTGCATATCAAATGAAACGAGCGGACCGAAGTCCGCTCGCCTCGCGATTTGATCCGCTCAATTGCGGAGATCGGAGGGAAGGATACACCCGCTGCAGGTGCGACGCCAGCGCGTCTTTCGATGCCGTTTCCAGCAGTTGTCGACGACATCGCACTTGTCACGTTTGTCGCGCCGGAAATCCCTGGGACCCTCTCCACCGCAACAACCGTAGATAATCGCGGTTGGGACCCCATTCCGGCGATAGAGCCGGGCAGAGCAGCCATCGATGCGCCTTTCGCGCGCGCGCACATCGGTGCCGCTTACGCTGCCTTTTGTCTTGGCTGGGCGGCGCGGCCGGTTTCGCTCGTAGAGAAAATCCTCGAAAGCTACGAGGCCTCCGTTTTCATCGATGATCGGGCTGCGTAGATCACCGATAACAACGGCTGCAAAGTAGCGCGGTCCCACCTTGACGCGTGAGACCTGCGTCCCCGTAGACATCACGATCATTTCTGCCTCCCTAGTTGGGGTTGACTCCGCAACAAAATTAGCGCCCAAAGAGCAGGCGCTACGGGAAGCATGTACTAGACAATGAGAGATGTCAAGCGTCAATTATTCACACGCGCATTTGAGTGAGTGCGGCGACGCGTTCTTCCACCGGTGGATGCGTGCTGAAGATTTTCGCGATGAATTTCCCTGTCTCGTGTGCACCGAAAGGGTTAGAGATGAAGAGGTGCGCGGTTGCGTGGTTGGCGCGGCGCATGGGCGCTTCGTATGAGGAGATTTTCTGGAGCGCCAAGGCGAGCGCGTCAGGATAGCGTGTGAGCAAGGCGCCTGAAGCGTC
>MFLZ01000015.1:41041-72189 GCA_001781685.1 Candidatus Kaiserbacteria bacterium RIFCSPLOWO2_01_FULL_54_13 | reverse complement strand
GAAACTGCTAGCTGAATGAGCTGCGCCGCGAGAGGCGCGATCACAATTGCAACGATGCCCGCGATCATGAGAACTGGATTGCGATGTTCCCTGTTGCCGCTCCCGAAGAAACTCATGCGCAAAAAGATATCTGAGATAATGGCGATGAATCCCGCCAAGACAACAGCGACCGTCATCACAAGAATGTCGCGATTCCCGATGTGCGAAAGCTCGTGCGCAATTACTCCTTCGAGCTCGGAGCGTTCAAGCCGTGAGAGAAGTCCCGTCGTGACAGTGACGACCGCGTGTTTGGGATTGCGCCCTGCCGCAAACGCGTTCGGCTGCGGATCGTTGATGACATATAGCCGCGGCTTCGGGAGCCCCGCGGTGATTGCGAGATTCTCGAGCAAACGATGCAATTCGCGGTACTCGCGTTCGTCCGCCTCCTTGGCACCCGTCGCGGCAAGAGCAATCTTGTCCGAGAACCAGTACGCAGTGACATTCATGAAAAGTGAGAACGCGACCGCGATGTAGAGAATGCCGGCGTTGTCATACACTTGCGATACGATCCACCCTAGCGCGATAACAATGACCAAAAACCCGGTCATCAAAAACCACGTCTTGCGGATGTTTTTTCCTTGCTCTGTGTAGAGAGATGCCATAACTTAAGTGTAAGTAATAAAAATCCGTGCGTGTTCTGTATCGAGCATAACATCAAAAGCGTCAATTAACTCCTCTTTGATCTCGGCAACATCCGATTCAACTCCAAGTTCTTCAAGAATAATCCTCTTGATAATTTCGAGAGACTCCCTATCTTTTTCCACACGTATTGGCGGCGTAAATATAAGAAGCGACCGCTTGGTCCCATCTGTTTGTCGAGCGAAAGTCCGGAGTGAGAACCGTAGTTGCTTGACGAATTCAAAGTCAAACTTCCACGCGGACGAGGTCTGATGCGTTAAGAAGGACACGTTGGTTCGTAACTTTGGATTGAATCCCAAAGCCACAACGCCTGTGCATACAAGGTATCCGGACGATGCTTTACGCCTAGAATTAATACCACTGATAATATGATGGGTATTTTCCTGTTGCCCTGCCGACTTAAACCAGTCGACATCCTCAACATCAAATTCTTTAAGGTGTAACTTCGCTTCTTCCCCGAACGAACCCTCGGGGCCCACGAACCTTATAAGAGGATGCCACTCTTTCTCGGGGTGTTCAGTAGATCCTCTGTTTCGTGACGGAAACCCTTCAATGTCCCTTTTCCTCATTTCACATTTAGAAACTGACCTTCACTGGATTACGAGCTGCGTTTTCGCTCTCATCAAGAGCGAAAAAATCGCGCGTCTTGAAACGGAACATGTTTGCAATGAGGTTTGAGGGAAACATTTCTATTGCGTTCTGTAGCTCTTGCACGACAGAGTTGTAGAAGCGGCGCGCTGCTTGAATTTTGTTCTCGGTGTCGGAGAGCTCGCGCTGGAGCTCGACAAAGTTTTCATTCGCTTTCAGGTTTGGATAATTCTCCGCAACAGCAAACAATGTCTTGAGTGCCCCAGTCAGAATATTTTCCGCAGCCGCGTGCTCGGCAACACTTTGTGCTCCCATCGCCTTCGTGCGCGCGTTCGTAACGCTCTCCAGAGTTCCCCGCTCGTGTGTCACGTAGCCCTTAATTGTCTCGATGAGATTCGGAATGAGGTCGTACCGACGCTTGAGCTGCACGTCGATGTCGGACCACGCTTCCTCCGAGCGATTCGTGAGTTGAACGAAACGGTTGTACGCCCAGATCGCCCACAAGACGACTACCGCAACTGCTCCTAAAAGTACCCAGCCTGTTGTCATGTGCGCATTATATCATCTCGCGCCCCTCCTGCGAACAAACGGCGACGACTATACCTTCTACTTCTTGGTGTAATTTCTACTGAGATGCGTCCGGACGGTACTAATCCCTGCCGAAATTGCCCCATACTGACGGGTAAGTACGGTGGCAACAACCGCCGGTAAATAGTTTGATGCCTGCGGCAACCCACTAATCTTCGCTGCTTCAGATTGAATATAACTGTCTTTCGGGAACATGCTGGCCCATCTCTGAACAGCTTGTGCTTGCCGAGCTAGGCTTTGAAGAGTCTGGTCGGTAGGATTATTCAAGAACGTATCCATTTTTCTATTCAGTCTACTTAAGGAGTTCTGAAAAGCCTGTGCATTCCTTGTCATCGGATCTGGTGGCGGTGCCGTTGTCGCTGAAGTACCCGCGCCCGGATTGGCACTGGAAACTGTCGGTGCCGGACCCAACGGTGCCTCATTCCCCGAAGTAGCAGGTGAGGCAACAACTAAGTCTCCCGCCTGTATCCGACGCAAGATTTCAGTGTTACAGCTAGCGGTACCTGCAGCACAGCCGACTATCCCCGCAAGTCTTGCCCTCTCGGTGCTCCAATTGCCACCAGACGCTCCAACGCAATCAGCAACCGATGAGCCATAGCACGCGCTTGGCAGCGGCGCGGTACCGAACGCTTCATTGAACGCAGGTCCGAAGTCTGGAGCGGGCGCTTGAGATCCTGCAATAGTATCCTCAATTGCCTCAACTGACTGTTGCAAGTTATCTGGCGCAAGAAAGGCATTCATGAACCCTGCCTCATCGACGCTAGACTGAGGAATCGTACCCGTTCTTGCCGCCCAATCTGCTGTGGCATTATAGAGGTATTTCCCGCCTTCCCACAGGCCCAACGCGGCCCCAGTGACAGGATCGTTGGCACTCTGGTAACCACCCCTGAAAGCTTCTCCAAAAGAGGAAGTTGGCCCAGAGGCAGGTGATGCGCCGACTCCTGACCCAGTATCCACGCCAGAAGTTACCGCTGGCTGTAGTTGTTGGGCTGTTAGTCCTCCGAATTCCGGGCTCCACTCTCGCATGAGTGCAACCATCTGCAGATTTTGCGCCGCCGTCCCACGGTAGTTTGCGATGCCGAGTTGCTTTGCAAGAACTTTACGTTCACCGTAGCTAGACCCCTGCCCATCGCCCTTCAGGGTATCAACGATGGAATGCCCCTCGTACTTCGTCCTCCCTTCGTAGGCAGGAGGCGCATTTCCCGGTTGATCTGGTACACGCGCCGCGTCGCTTCCGATGCCACTTTGTCCGAGTGGGGTGGACGGAGATCCTGCAAACTCAAGATCCGATCTGGTAGGTTCTAATCCTGCGAATTCCATGGACGGCTGCAGCAGCTCTGATCTGTTTTCTGCAACCCATCTCTCGATAACGTTCTCAACAGGCGGACCGACCAACCAATTTCTCACACCCTCTGTGAATGTTTGCCATCTGGAAGGGGCCGTTTCTGGTTGCTCCGCCTGGGCAGCAGCGCGCTCTTCTGCGAGGAACTCGGCCTGACGCTGTGCGATTTGTTGCCTTTCGAGGTCGGCAGGTAGGCGGTACGGCGAACGTTCAGCGGCCGCCTGGAAGGCAAATTCTCGCTCGACCGAAGGATCGACAGGTGCGCCTTCCGTGATGTTTGCAGGTTGTTCTTGCGCCTCAAGTGATTTCTCAAAGGGATCCAAGCCGTAGGCGGTAAGGAATCCTGCTTCTGGTTGTTCCCCTGGTGGTACATATCCTCCCCCACGCAGGTTGATCTCTCCTGTTTCCGCGGCAGTTGTTGGTACTGTTACTGGAGCTACATCGCTTCCGAGTACCCCCGGAGAGAGCACGCCAAGGTCGACAAGCGGTCCGCGGACATTGCTGTCGAGCCAATTGTTTCCACTGGCCAAAAGTTCTTGGGCCTTTTGCCCTATGTTCGAAAGTGTGTCTGTGACTGTCCCCAAAGCATTTTGCGCAAGATCCGTGGCACCGGTGTACCCCTCAACGACGAATCCTGTAGCACGTTCAAGGAGAGAGGGTGGTATGGACGGAAATCCCGCAAACTCATTTGTTGAGAAAGCTTCTGCGGGAGACACTTGGCCGAAGGCTTCGTTGAACAATTCCATGTCTGCGGGAGGATTGAGGCTTGCCACCGTCGGCGGTGTCCCACCGCCATCAAGACTTGCGACTCGTGAAGGTTGCAACAGTGGACTTGTGCCATCCGCGATCGCGGCCACATCAAATTGGCGTTGCGCAAGCGCATCTCCCATTCGCGCTAGATCATTTGCAGCGATAACATCACCGAGTCCGGATAGTCTGCCATCCCGTGCATTTGCAAGTATGCTCTGCCAGTCGGTTCCCTGAGTCTCAAACCCAGAAAGGGTCGCTTTATACCGGGCTGCCAGCTCCTCAGACGTCATCCCGCCCACAAGACTACCGTCGCTCAATGTATTGTTAATGGTTTGTTGCAGTGTCTGAAGGCTCTCGAGCTCTCCCGTCTGTGCATTCAGCTGTGCGGTGAGCTCGCTGATTTGTTCTGGAGTCGTTGCAGAATAAATTTTCTGCTCCAGATCTGCCCTCCGCAACCCAATAAGCTCCTTCTGGGTCTTTATGTACTCAGATTCCCAAAACGATCGTATCGGTGTTTGCGGATCTGTGTTGGGCTCCATTCCAAGAGCTCGGCCGACCCAGCTATCCCGCAGAGAATCAGTCTGGGCTTTTTCGATGCCTTGCCTCAACGAATCCACCTTCACTTCAAGTTCGTTTATGCGTGTGGCATTCCTCTCAAAAAAAGAATCGGCGGCTGTTGCCTCAGCTTGAGTGGAGTACTCTCCCCCAAATGCGTCATAGTACCCTGAGGAAGGCTTGTCCGGATTGGAAATTTCGGGGAATGGTGGCTCGCCACTGGGTGTATATTTGGCAACTGGAGGTGGTACATTTCCCGGTTGATTGGGAACAGCGACGAGGTCGCTCACTCTGCCGCCCTCACCGAGCCGCGTGGGTGGAGTTCCTGCGAACTCAAGATCCGATCTTGTAGGTTCTAATCCTGCGAATTCCATGGATCCAGACGGTGTCTCTGGAAGTCGTGCCGCAATAGCTGGCCCCGATATTGGCATCAGCGGCATTCCTGCACGCAATTGCTCTCCATACGTCAAGGGACGTGCAGTCTGCGGAGACAAGTCGGCTTCAGTGTAGATATCGTATGGCCTGTCAGCGTAGGTAATTTCTGTAGTAAATGGTGGCTCGCCACTGGGTGTGTACACGGCTACCGGTGAGGGTGGAGGAAGAGGAATAAGGCCCCTCTTCGTACCGATGCCTCCAAATACATTCTCATCAACAACCCGGAGTCCGTCCGCAAAACGTTCGGATATGTATTCTCTCGTCGCATCAATCGCGCTACCTACTGTTTGGGCACTTTCTGCGACTTTCTCCGATACGGTTTGTCCAAGAACCGTAGCACCGGTGGAAACAGTCCCGTACGCGTCAACTACTCCCCCGGCAACGGTGTCGTACACGCCGCCAAGACCGACGAAGTCGGCGACCTTGCCAGCAGCACTGCGGGAGTAGGCGCTCGTAAATCCGGCTTCGTCGAACGCAGATCCCATGCCTGCGGAAGGATCGAGACTTGCCACCGTCGGCGGTGTTCCACCGCCGAATGCGGTAATGAACCCACTTGTGTCAGTTCCGCCGGAATTTGCGTCGTATGTCGGCTGGGCCGCTGTGTACGGAGCAACATTTGCTTGAAACCAAGACCTATGCTGCAAGGTCTCGTTAGGTCTCTGCAACGATCCAAAATAGTTAAACAATTGGCCTTGCTCGGCAACTTGTACGAACGCATCAATGACTCTGTCTGGATTGTTCACGTCGGCCCACGTTTGAAGCCCATACTCTCCTTTAGTAAATTGCATCGGCCCGTAGGATTGCTCTCCTGCTGGGGTTGTTGGGAATCTTTGCAATGTCCCATCCGGGTTTACAGGAGCAACGCGAAGACTGGATTCTTGCATTGCGACCATAGTGGCTAAACGTGCCCATTCTTCAGGGCTACCGGTCTCAACTCCAAACCGTCTCAACCCCGGTGGCGCGTAACCATTTAGAGAAGAGTCCTTAAATTTTTCCAGGGCTGTGTTGTAAAAATCGACAGCATTAATGCGACCGTCCGGCCCTATCCGTATCGGCTCTGTTCCCGAAAATGGCTTTGCCTCTGCAGGACCAATTCCAAATAGCTCCTGGAAACCATCCGCAACGGTTTTATATGCGCAGTAAAAAAAGCCATCGCAACTGTCTGCCGAGGATGATTTGAGCGTGCTTTCACCGAATGTGTCCGCCGAGAATGGTTGCTCCGTGAATCCCTCCTCATTAAAATTAAAAAGGTTGGCTGTGCTAGGTTGCACCAGCCCCGTTGTGTCTCCGCTCACACCCGGCACGACATTGGGCCCTGTTGGCGGAGGAGGTTCAAATGTGGGTGTGGTTTCCTGCGGACGAAAATAATATGGTCCCAACATCTCCAATAGACTGGGTCCTGATGGGATCTGCGGCTGCGGCGTAATCGGTGTCACGTCCTCAAAATTCTCTGGGCCCAAACCCTGAAGCGCGCCACCCTCTGTTGTCCCTGCTCCCGAACCGGGAGGTAGTGCAAACCCCTCACTGTAGTAGTCTCCGCCGGGCACTGGGCCCGGAGGCTTCGGAGTTGCTGCTTTGACTTGATTCTGAAATTCCTGCCATGCCTTGGCAGGATCTTTGATTTCAATTCGCTCGCCATCCAAATCTCTATACCAAGTCCCCTTACAGTTCTTTAGCGCGACGCAAATACCGCCCGCCTGTCCATTGTCGTTCTCGCAGAAACATTGATTCATGTTCTCGCCGCCAACACATTTCGGTGCGTTTGCGCTCTTATTCGGATTAGGTTTCTGACCGCACCTGCACTCAGGAAACACAGGTTTGCATTTGGCGTCAGCCGTCATGTCCACCGTACCCTGCGCGCGGACTAAAAGCGGCACTACCAGAAATAAGGTAACGAAAAAAACTGCCGCAACACGAGAGGTGGGCATACGTCAATATAGTAGCGTGTCCTGAGGCTATTTAGCCCGAATCTCGGGGGATAACCCCATTAGAGAACGCTCCGCAGGAGCTTCGCTTCAGCCGCATTGCGACTTTTCTCTAACGGGGCGAGTGCAATAGTTAACGCCGAGATATCCAGTCGAGATACAGAATTAGGCCTTACCACAGCACCATTTTGCGCATGTCAAAAGCGCAAAATGGTGCTGGATGATGAGAAATATAGTCGCAGCAGCTCCTTATTTCTCTATCACATCTCATCCATGCCACCTCCCATCCCGCTCTGAGAAGGGGCAGAGCTTTTCTTCTCGGGGATTTCGGCCACGGCGGCTTCGGTAGTGAGAAGCACTGCTGCCGCAGAGGCGGAATTCTCAACACAACTCCTCGTCACCTTCACGGGATCAATGATGCCCGCCTCATACATGTCGACGATCGCGTTCTCATCGGATTCGGCAAGAGCGTTGAACCCAAATGCTCCTCCTCGCTTCACAACTTCCTGCAAGACGACCGCGGAATCCTGTCGCCCCGCGTTTTCTGCGATCTGGAGAAGCGGCGCCGAGAGCGCAGAGAGAAGTATCCGATAGCCGACCGTGTACTCGTCGTGCGCCTTCGTATTGATCTTTTTTCCGAGTTTCTCGGCAGCTTTCGCGAGCGCGGCGCCTCCGCCGGGCACGATCCCCTCCGCAATCGCGGCCTTAGTCGCATTGACTGCGTCTTCAATTTTATCTTTGAGATACTTCATTTCCGTTTCCGTCGCCGCGCCCACGCGAATTACCGCAACGCCTCCCGTGAGCTTTGCAACGCGCTCTTCAAGTTTCTCGCGATCGAATTTCGAATCGGTGTTTTCGAGCTGCTTGCGCAAAGATGCGACGCGGGCCTCAATGTCCGACTTCTTTCCCTTGCCGCCGACGATTACGGTAGAATCCTTGGTGGCAACAACGCGCGACGCGCGCCCGAGCATGTTCAGTTCCGCATTCTCGAGCTTGAGCCCGAGATCTTCGGAAATCACCTGTGCACCCACCGTGATCGCGATATCTGCAAGCATTTCTTTCTTCCTGTCGCCGTAGCCCGGAGCCTTCACCGCGAGCACATTAAATACGCCGCGAAGTTTATTCACGACAAACGTGGCCAATGCCTCACCGTCCACATCGTCGGCGATGATGCAGAGATCTTTCTTCCCCGACTGTGCAACTTTCTCTAAAAGCGGCAGGATATCCTTGATCGTGGAAATCTTTTTGTCGGTCACAAGAATCGGCGCGTCTTTTACTTCGGCTTCCATCCGCTCCGCGTTTGTAATCATGTACGCCGAGACATAGCCTTTGTCGAATTCCATGCCCTCGACGTACTCGGAATCAATCCCCGTCGCTTGAGACTCTTCGACAGTGACAACGCCATCTTTGCCCACTTTGCCGACGACCTCCGCGATTTTCTCGCCGAGCTCCTCGGATTCTGCGGCAATCGACGCAACCTGCCGGATCTCGCTTTTGCCCTTCACATCCTTTGCCATCTTCCTGAGTTCTTCTACTGCGTCTTTCGCCGCAGCTTCAATCCCGTGTCTAACCATCATTGCGTTCGCTCCCAGAGCTGTGCGCTTCAGGCCCTCGTGCACGATCGCCTGCGTGAGAACGACGGCAGTCGTGGTGCCGTCGCCCGCCTTGTCGTTGGTTTTTGTGGCGACCTCTTTTACGATCGAAGCTCCCATGTCCTCGAACTTGTCCTCGAGAGAGATTTCCTTGGCGATCGAGACGCCGTCGTTAGTTATCGTGGGGCCTCCCCACGATTTGCTCAATGCAACGTTTCTGCCCTTCGGGCCGAGTGTTACCTTCACGGCTCCTGCGACGATATCGACGCCGCGCTTGAGAGCGCTGCGCACTTCTTGATCGAAAATGACTTGTTTGCCTGCCATAGGAATAGTTTGTAGTTAGTAGTGTGTAGTACGTAGTAAATCCACCAAACTCATTTAAGGACGGCCAAGACGTTTGATTCTGAGACGATGTAGTACTCATCGTCGTCTATTTTCACTTCATCGTATCCGTACTTCGAAAACATCACTCTGTCACCCACTTTGACCGAAACAGGGATGAGTTCGTTGTCGTCGCCGCGTTTTCCCGGCCCCACTGCGATCACCCTCCCGCGCTCGGGCTTCTCCTTCTGCGCTGTGTCAGGAATTATGATGCCTCCCGGTGATTTTTTGTCCTCCACCTCCTCAGGCTTAACCAATATCCGGTCGCCCACAGGCTGAATGTTGATTTTTGTTTTCTTTGCTTCTTTTTTCATATCGAATAGATTATTGCTTTATAAAAGTTTGTTGGGCGCACCGCAAAAGCTGTACCAAGCGTACGTAATATAGAAGATAAGGCGGCCCATAGCAACTTGACTTCAAAACCTTACTATGATATCGTGCTCTGTAATTGATTCCCGCACGTGCCCGTGCTATTCTCGATACAATGGTTTTTCTCCAGACAGTGCTGCCCTACGTGCAGATCGGGCTCTCCGTTCTCCTCATTGGAGCGATCGTGCTCCAGCGCACGGGCGCATCTCTGGGCGGGGCATTTGGCGCTGACAACTTTTCCTCGGGTTTCCACACCCGTCGCGGCTTGGAGAAAATGCTTTTCTACGCTACGATAACACTTGGTATCCTCTTCGCCATTTCGGCACTCATTAATTTAGTTATTAGCTAACGCATACGCCGGGTCGCTAAGGCGGATCGGCGAGAGCGCGTAAGTCGCGCCATGATTTCGGACTACGACTCCTACTCGCAACAAGAAGACTTGAAAACGAAACTGACGAAGCATCGCAAGATGCCGCGCCTTTCACTATTCGAGAAAACGCTCGGAGTATTTTCTCCCGGCGAGCGTCTCACTCTCTATGTACTCACAGCGGTACTTGGGATAAGCGCACTCGCGCTCCTGGGGAGTGCCAACGCGCTCGTCTCTGTCACTATCCCCTCACACGGCGGCTCCCTCACGGAGGGCGTCGTCGGTCCTGCGCGATTCATTAATCCCCTCCTCGCGCTCTCACAGCCCGACAAAGATCTTACGGCGCTCGTCTACTCCGGCCTCATGCGAGCAACTCCCGAAGGCGACCTCATTCCAGATCTGGCGAGCCAGTATGAAATATCAGAAGACGGCACCACATATACCTTCACATTGAAGAGTAATCTCACGTTCCACGACGGCGCCCCACTTACTTCCGAAGATGTGCTTTTCACGATCCAGCGTGCGCAAAACCCCGACGTGAAGAGCTCGCGGCGCGCAGACTGGGAAGGAGTCGTGGCGGGAGCGCCCGACGCGCAAACGATCGTCTTTACGCTCCCGCATGCGTATGCTCCCTTCCTTGAGAACACGACACTCGGCATTCTGCCCAAACATCTGTGGGAAAGCGTCTCGACCGAAGAATTTGCTTTCCACCCTCTCAACACGCACCCCGTCGGGAGCGGCCCGTACCGCGCAAAGGCTCCAGATACCAGTGCGGCTGGCGCCGTCACGCGCTACGAACTTTCGTCGTTCTCGCGATTTGCACTCGGAGAACCGTACATCAAGAAATTCACATTCCTCTTCTTCGCGAACGAAGAAGCACTCATGTCCGCCTTTAATGCAGGTCGGATTGATAGCCTCGCCGGTATGCCGCCAGCCGAGGTAGAAAACCTTACGCGCAAAGACGCGTACATCGTGCGGGCGCCCCTCCCGCGCACTTTCGGGATATTCTTCAATCAGAACAAAAACCCCGCCCTCGCCGACAGCGCTGTGCGCTCCGCGCTCGACCTTGCGATCGAAAAAGAACATATCGTGAGTGAGATATTGAAGGGATATGGTGCTGTGCTCGATGGCCCCATACCGCCGGGCGTTTTGGGTGCTGTGCAGGCTTCAGAGCCCGCACCACTCAGAAAAGGAACTCGGGAAAGTGCAACGTCAAGTCCAGATGGAAATGCAGAGAAAGCACGGGCGGCACTTTCCCGAGGCGGCTGGTCATTTGATGAAAAAGAACAAGTGTGGAAGAAAAAGAAGACGGCGCTAGAACTCACGCTCGCAACAGCCGATGAGCCAACGCTTTCAGAGACCGCCCAGATAGTGGCAACTGCATGGCAGGCCGCCGGAATCAAAGTCGAGACGCACGTCTATCCGCTTTCGGAACTTAACTCTGTCGTCTTGAGACCCCGAAATTACGACGCGGTCCTGTTCGGAGAGGTCGTGGGCCGGACACTCGATCTCTTCGCCTTTTGGCACTCGAGCCAGAGGAATGATCCCGGCCTAAACCTCGCGCTCTACACCAACACAAAGGCCGACAGTCTGCTTGCGAAAGCACGTGCGACCACCAACAGGCGCGAGAGAGAGAAACTCTACCGGCAATTCGCCGAGCTCGTATCCAAAGACCAGCCGGCCGTATTTCTCTACGCACCCGAGTTCATCTACATGGTGCCCGAAGGCCTCGGAGGAGTAAAGCTCGGCGCCCTCACACAGCCTTCGGAGCGATATCTCAACGTGTACGAATGGTACACCGACACCGAACGAGTGTGGAATATCTTTACTAATAAGACCGAAGAGTAACCATTATATGAGTGCAGACCCTTCACCTCTCCTAAATTCAGTGCAGCCCGCTCCCTCACACCCCGCGCGACATCGCGAAGCGCCGCATCGCGGACCATCCCGCGGAGGTCGGCGTTTTGGCGGAAGACCTCCGCACCCGCGCCGGCCGAGTAAAACGCGCGTTGAGCACCATCCACGAGGAGCGCGCATGAGCGCTCCGCCCATACCCGAACCCGCGCCAAATTCGATCAGAATTATTCCCCTCGGGGGCGTCGAAGAAATCGGGCGCAACATGACGGCGATTGAATTCGGCGGAGACATCTTCATTCTTGACTGCGGCTTCCAATTTCGCGAGGAAGAGACACCGGGCATAGACTACATCCTGCCGAATACTAGCTACCTAGAAGAGCGACGGGGAAAAATCCGCGGGCTCCTCGTATCACACGGACACCTCGACCATATCGGAGGCATTCCCTACATCATCGATCGCATTGGGAACCCCGTGATCTATACGCGCAAACTCACCGGAAAGATGATTCGAAAACGCCAGGAAGAATTCACGCATGTGCCGGAGCTCCAGATCCGCGAAGTCGAAAGCGACGAGTCGGTGCGCCTCGGGGCTGCTACGGTCCGCTTCTTCTCCGTGACGCACACCGTGCCGGACTCTATGGGCATCATCATCGAAACTCCGTGGGGAGACGTCGTCTTTACCGGCGACATCAAGCTTGACCACGAGAGCGGCGAGCCGACCGAAGAAGAACACCAGGAATTCTCAATCTTCAAAAAGCGCAACACGCTTCTCCTCCTCATGGACTCCACGAACGTCTGGCAGCCGGGCTTCTCGATTCCGGAGTCGACCGTCTATCGCACGCTCGACGGGATCATCAAGAACTCCAAGGGCCGCCTCATCGTCGCGATGTTCGCCTCACACCTGGAGCGCCTGATCCGCGTCATGAGCTTCGCCGAGCAATACGGCAAGAAAGTCGTCATCGACGGAAGAAGCATGCGCACCAACATCGAGATCGCGCGCGAGCTCGGACTCATCAAGTACAAAGACGAAACGGTGATTGCCGTGGAAAACATGGCGCAGTATCCTCCGGACAAATTGATTATTCTCGCAACAGGTGCGCAGGGCGACGAGTTCGCCTCGCTCGCGCGCATCGGCGACAAGACACACAAATTCATCCGGCTCACACCCACCGACACCGTCGTGCTCTCATCTTCCGTAATTCCGGGGAACGAGCGCGCGGTGCAGAAACTGAAAGATAACCTTTCTCGCCAGGGTGCGCACATCATCACGTACCACGCGAGCGACGTGCATGCCTCTGGCCACGGCAACCGCGAAGAGGCCGCGTGGATCCATCGGCAGGTCAAGCCGAAGTTTTTCGTGCCCATCCACGGCTATCACTACATGCTTCGCGTACACGCAGACCTTGCCGTAGAGCAGGGCGTGCATCCTAAGAACATCGCGATTCCCGACAACGGTTCGATTATCGAAATCCAAAACGGAGAAAAGATCGTGAAGTTGCCGATAAAAGCTCCCGCCGAGCTCCGCGTCGTCGAGGGCAACACCGTGACGGAACTCTCGGATGTGCTTATGCGCGATAGAAAAGCGCTCGGGCAAGAAGGGTTCTGTGTTGTCGTCGCCACGGTAGATCGTCGCACGGGCCGCTTGCACAAATCGCCCGACATCATCTCGCGCGGATTCGTGTATTTGCGCGACAACAAAGAACTGATGGACCAGACGAGACTCATCATCAGAAAGAGCGTTGAGCAATCGCTCAAGAACCCTCGCTCGGCCGACCTCGACGCCGCGCGCGAAGACCTCGCCGACTCCGTCTCCCGCTTCCTCCTCCAGCGCACCCTGAAGCGTCCTATCGTGATTCCCGTTATTGTCAGTGTTTGACCTCTCGCGGCGCGTTCTTTTGCCGCCTTGTCTTTTGTGTCTATTTCACTATCACACGCGGCCGCGTATCAAACTGCAATATATCTTAGGCGACCTGGCACTTCCCTTTTTGGCTGACAAAGAAATCACTATGCTCGCATGAGACGAGCCTTCGACTTTCATATGACGAGTGTGGGGCGCGACGCTAAAGCTCATACACCACGTCCTTGCGTTCAACGACGACTTTCCATTTCATCCTTTTTGCATACCTATACAAATGCGAATTGGGATTGAAGCAGATCGGTTTCGCGACGAGCTCGAGAAACGGGATGTCGGATTCAGTGTCGCCGATGCCTACCGAATGTGCGAGTGTGAGGCCTTCTTTCTCAACTGCGCGTTTTAGAATCGCCGCCTTGTTGAGAATAAGATGCTCGTCTACTACACTCCCAGTAAAACACTCCTGAGGTCCTATCTCGTAGACGATGCCGTACGCTTTGTCGAAGCCCATGCGCGGGCAGAACTTGTCGAGCACGGTTTTCGGCGAGTGCGAGACCGCGAGAAGATAGTAGTCACACTCTTTGAGCTCGCGTATCAAGTCGCGCGTGTAGCGGTATACGCGCTTCCACTGCTCCTCTACAACTTCTTCTGCGGCATCCGCAAACGCGCCGTAATGTACGCCCTTGAGATATTTATTGAATGCTTGAATCACTGCCTGAATGTACTCCTGATAGCCGCCCTCGCGGTTGAGCCACTTCTCGTATTCCCTCTCATATACTCTGCGCGCCTCCTTTGGGAACGCGCCGTCTTCTATCAATCTATTTACAAGCTGTATCAAAAGACTCGAGCGAAAGATGGTGCCATCCACGTCAAATACCGCTACTTTCTGCTTCTTCTCTCTCATTGGCTTCATCCTACCAGACTGTCCGCGCGTAAGAACAGCAGTGGATATTTCTTGCAAAAAACTTGACGATTCTGTATCATTTGGAGGAGTAACCTCCGTTTCTTGGCTTAAATACATTATAAAAATCACTTAGAACTGTGAAAATCGGACTTATCTGCGGCGGTCCTTCCCCTGAGAGGGGGATCTCGCTCAATTCCGCGCGTTCCGTCTTGGACCACCTTTCATCAGATTCGATGGAGATTGTGCCTTTTTACCTTGATCAAAAAAGAAACGCCTACAGTATTTCCCCCGCTCAGCTCTACAGCAACACGCCATCCGACTTCGACTTCAAACTGAAGCACGCTGCACATCCACTCACTACCAAACAATTTGTCCGCGCTCTCAGGGAAACAGGCATCGTATTTCCCACGATGCACGGAGCCTACGGTGAGGACGGCGGCATCCAGCAGTTCCTCGAAAAGCATCAGATACCGTTCGTGGGTTCCAGCTCACGAAGTTGCAAGCAGGCATTCGACAAATACGCGGGGAACGAGTTTATCAAACAAAACGGCTTCTTTACGCTTCCATCCGCACTTTTAAAAATCTACGGAAAGGACCATCCCAAGATCATTCGAGACTTTTTCAAAGAGCATGCAATCAAGCGCGCCGTAGTGAAGCCCGCAAGTGGCGGCTCTTCGATCGGCGTATTCTCCGTCTCAACCCCCGAGCAAGCTCTCGAGAGAGTACGGTATCTCTTTTCCAAGCGGGCCGACACGCGAGTAGTGGTTGAACAATTTGCCGAGGGAAAAGAATTCACTGTCATCATTCTGCAAAACAGATTCGGACTTCCAGTGGCACTTCCCCCGACGGAGATGGAAATCGATTACTCAGAGCATCAGATATTCGATTTCAGGAAAAAGTACCTCCCTACCCGTCATGTCACGTATCACAGCCCGCCACGTTTCGACGACTTCGCGATCGAGCGCATTCAGGCGCAGGCTGAGCAACTCTTTGCGCTTTTCGGGATGCGCGATTTCGCGCGCTTCGACGGCTGGATACTTCCGGGGGGCGAGATCTGGTTTTGTGACTTCAACATCGTCTCCGGTATGGAGCAGAACAGTTTTCTCTTCCAGCAGGGCTCGCGCGTGGGCATGAGCCACCGCGGGGTCCTGCACTTCATTCTCGAGAGCGCCGCGCGAAGATATGGAATCACCTTGCCCGAGGAATCGTTCGTCCGCCATGTGAGAAAGCCGGTGCGCATACTCTTCGGCGGCCCCACTTCCGAGCGGCAGGTTTCTTTGATGAGCGGCACCAACGTGTGGCTGAAACTCCGCAGATCGCAGCTCTACGAACCGAATCCATACCTCTTGGAGACCGACGGGAAGACCGTCTGGAGACTCCCCTATCATCTGACGCTTAACCACACGGTCGAAGAGATCGCCGAGAATTGCAGGAACTACGAGAGCGCGAAAAAGCGCTTGGAAATGTACGAGGAGCGAGCGCGTCTGCACCTCGGCTTCTCGGCCAAAAAGAATGCACGAGAGTTCTTCGACCCTATTCGGATGACTCTCGACGAACTCACGGGCGAAAGCCGCTTCCTTTTCAACGCGCTCCACGGTGGCGAAGGAGAAGACGGAACGCTTCAAATGCGCTTGGCGAAACACAAGATTCCCTTCAACGGGCCGGGGGCCCGCACGTCGAAACTCTGCATGGACAAGTGGGCGACAGCGGAACACATTCGAAGAGCGAACATTGAAGGCGTTGGAGCCACAGTGGGCACCATCGCTGGGACGAAGGCGCTCCTTGCTATGAACGAAAGTGCCGTCAATAGATTCTGGAGCGGTATAAAAAAGACGCTTTCGGCCCGCTCTCTCGTGGTAAAACCTCGCAGCGACGGATGTTCAACGGGCGTTGTGCATCTCTATACTGCGACTGACTTGCGCTCCTACCTCGATGTCCTAAGGCGCAAAGTGGCGCATGCATCACTCGGCACCTTTAGGAGTCAAACGAACATCATCGAGATGCCGCCTGAAACGCCCGAGTATTTGATATTCGAG
Organism: Candidatus Kaiserbacteria bacterium RIFCSPLOWO2_01_FULL_54_13; assembly: GCA_001781685.1. GTDB lineage: Bacteria > Patescibacteriota > Minisyncoccia > Phycocordibacterales > UBA2100 > UBA10103. The sequence continues at coordinate 55,970 of MFLZ01000015.1, read as the reverse complement.
CGATTCGTGGAAACAGACGTCTTGCGCGTGCGCAATAATTCGCTCAAGCACACAAAGAAAAGCGGCTTCGTCGAGATTACGGTCGGCGTCGTCGAAAAAGAGGGCCGTATCCACGCCTTGAATCCTTCAATAACGATTGCCGAAGGCGAGGTGCTCTCCGTCGAGGAGAAATTCCAAGGTGGAACGGGCGTCAACCTCACGCCGCCGCCGCCCTCTGTGATGAAGCCGCTGGTCGTTCAAAAAATCCGCGAGCGAACAGAGAAACTCGCGCGGGAGCTCGGGATTACGGGATACTCGCGCGTTGACGCCTTTGCGCATATCCGCACTGGCGAGCTCCTCGTGATCGAAGTCAATACTCTTCCGGGCCTCACACCCTCGACGGTGCTCTACCACCAGGCACTCGCAGAGAATAAGCCGATCTATCCGCGAGAGCTCTTGGAAATGCTCATCAAGAACAAAGGATACTAACGGCCAATCCGACAATGTATTACACTTTGCTACGCGGGCGCGTTTTATAGTGCAATACAAGTTCTTGATATCACACCCGAGACCAGCGCTTAGCGGCTGGTGGCCAAAGCTTCGTGAGCGGGTGCTCCGAGCATTCGTGCACCCGCGCGGGGCAGACGTAGCGGCCGTAGAGAATGAGGCCGTTGTTGACAAACTTCCAGTCCTTCTTCGGAACGAGCGCTTCGAGATCATGCGAGATTTTCTTGAGGTCAGTGTTATCTGAGAGATCAAAACGATACGCGAAGCGCTTCACGTGCGTATCCGTGGGAATTCCCTCCCAAATGTTAAACAACTCTCCCAAGATGACGTGCGCGGTTTTGTAACCCACGCCGTGCAGCTCCTGAAGTTCTTTTGCGGTCCTTGGAACTTTGCCGCCGTGTTTTTCGACAATGTCTTTCGCGGCAGTGATTATAGCCTTGGTCTTGTTCCTGAAAAACGGAATGGACGAGATCCTATTCCTAAGTTCTTGAGAACTTAGGAATGAAAAATCTCTCGCTGTTTTATATTTCTTGAACAACGGCTCCGCCGCCTTATTCACCGCCTTGTCCGTGCACTGCGCCGAAAGAATCACCGAAACGACGAACTGAAACGGTGTCTTATATTTCAGTTCGCTTTTCGGTCTCGGATAAACCTTCCTGAGATATGCGACAATCTTTTTTGCACGAACACGTCGCTCAAATACTTTCCTCATTGCACTACGATCGGGAAGAGCACGGCGTCGTCGTGCTCGGGCAAACCAGAGGGATTGTCTTTCAGCAACACAAGATCCGCAGGACCAGAGTAACCAGTGACCGTGACAGGAGCTGTGAACGGAACGAATTCAGTGGTCATCCATTCATCCCCCGCCTGCGCGATCCCTTGCCCGACAAGGTTGTTTTGCGGATCTCGTACCTGCACAGGAAACGACGCTTCGAAATACCACAAGCCGCGCGCTTCACCAACAACTGTAAACTTCTTCGCGACCATCGCATTCGGCAAGGGCGAGGTCACGTTCACATTTTCGGACTCGAATGGCTGCGAGGGAAAGGGCGACACGAATGTATTGTCCGAACTCGGAGCAGACGTGGGGCCCGCAAAAAGAAATACCGCCAAAGCAACGATAATTACCGCAAGAACAACTACGATTGACCATCCCAAGCGCCCATTCATATGCACTACTATAGCACGTGCGACAAATCGGTCACTTGCCTCCTACGAGAGCTTCGCTATGACACCCGCAATCTTCTCAGAGTCGTGGCGCGCGATATCGGCTTCTGAAAAGAAATTGCCAGTGATCACTTCCGATGCGTATTCTTTGAGTTTGTCGTCGAGATGGATCGGATGCTTATTTTCTTTCGCGTAAACTGCAACAAGCTCCGGGTCCATCTCGCCTGTATTGCAGATGATGTAGTCGAATTTAGGGATGCCGCTGTACGAAAGTAGCTCGCGCACCATATCCGAGGCGGCAAAGCCATGTGTCTCGCCCCACTTGCTCATGAGATTCGTTATTGCGATTTTCTTTCCCTTGCTCTCGCGCAAAGCTTCCTGCATACCTTCGACGAGGAGATTGGGGATTATCGAGGTGTATGGATCGCCCGGCCCGATCACGACGAGATCTGCGTCTTTTACAGCCCGACCAGTTTCCTCAAAGAGCGACGCGGGAGGATTCAAGAATACTTTCTGTATTCGCACCGCTCCATCGTGCTTGGGAATATCGATATTCGTTTCGCCAACTATTTCCGTCCCGTCTTCAAGAACCGCGTGCAGTTCTGCTTTGTCGAGCGACACCGGAAGTACTGTCCCCTTGATGTCCAGAAGCTCGGACGCCTTGCGTATGCCTTCGATTTCACCCTTGTAGATAGAAGATAGTGCGACGAGTAATAGATTTCCGAAGCTGTGCCCCTTCAGAGTGCCGCCGTTCTCAAAGCGGAAATTGAAAAGCTCACGCAAGATCTCGGCGCGCTTCCCATCCGAGAGCGCGACGAGACAGCGGCGCACGTCGCCCGGCGGAAGCACGCCAAACTCGTCTCGGAGAACACCCGAAGAGCCGCCGGAATCGAACATCGAAACGACAGCGGTAATATCGAGCGGAAACTCTTTCAGCCCACGCAAGACCACATAGCTTCCCGTCCCTCCGCCGATCGTGACGACCTTTTTCATCCCGTTAGAAATAGCCTGACCCGAAGGGTCTTCGGGCGCGTTAGCGCGGACGTGATTTCTAACGGGATTCATACAAAGGATGGCTCACTGTATACCTTCATTGAGGTATTCGCAACGAACGATTTGCATCCTATTCTTGCCTTGCTATGATGCAGACACAACTGAATATCGTATCAAGAGTGCGGCGAGATACCTGAATCGACGACCCGCCAGCAACTTGCCGAGAAGGTAAAGTGCTTTCAGACCCGAGAGGGGCAGATACTTCGTCGAATGCTATCTCCCCAAAGGGAGATATTCGGTTTTATGAGCGTCAAGATCATTTTGCCTTTTGATTTTTGACTTTTGACTTACTCCTCATGTTCCACTTGCTGGACCGTTATACGACAGAGAGCGTAACGTCGGGTCATCCCGACAAAGTGTGCGACCAGATCTCGGACGCGATTTTGGATGCTTGTCTTGCACAGGACCCAAAGAGCCGCGTCGCAGTCGAAACATTCGGGTCGCACGGAACACTTATGATCGGCGGCGAAGTGACGACGAGAGCCCGCATCAGCTATAAAAAAATAGCCGAGCGCGTGTATCGCAAGATCGGCTACACCGAAAAGCTAAATATCATCGTGCGTGTGGCGCAGCAATCTCCCGACATCGCGATGGGAGTAGACAAAGAAGGCGCCGGCGACCAAGGCATCATGTATGGGTACGCAACGGACGAGACTAAAGAAATGCTTCCGCGCGGAGTTGTGCTTGCGCACGCGCTCGCTCGTCGGCTCGAGAAACTCCGTCGTGACAAGAAACTCACGTGGTTGCGTCCTGACGGAAAAACACAGGTGACGATAGGCAAAGGGAGGGTGATCACCGCGCTCGCCTCTACTCAACACGCGAAAAACGTCTCTCAGGAAGATATCCGTGAGGCACTCATCAAACATCTTTTCAAGCCGGTGCTTGGTTCCGTGAGAGGAGTCGAGATACTCGTGAACCCGACTGGCAAATTCGAGATCGGGGGATTCACGGCGGACGCTGGCCTCACCGGTCGCAAAATAATGGTAGACACCTATGGCGGCCTCATCCCACACGGCGGCGGCTGCTTCTCCGGAAAAGACCCGACAAAGGTAGACCGCTCCGCCGCATACATGTGCCGCTTTGTCGCAAAGAATCTCGTCAAGAATGGCTACGGCAAGAAGTGCCTCGTCACGGTAGCCTACGCGATCGGGAGAGCGGAGCCTGTGATGGTGGAAGCATTCAATGAGAAAGGAAAGAACCTGACCAGCGTCGTCACGAAACACTTCGACTTCCGCCCGCGCGCCATCATAGAGCGACTCGACCTGCGCCGCCCTATTTACCAAGACACCGCGGCCTACGGCCACTTCGGCGTTGACGGAAGGCCTTGGGAAGAAATTATAAAAATCTAGCGACTTACTCGACTGTAACCGACTTCGCGAGGTTGCGGGGGCGGTCGACGTTGAGTCCCTTGTCGCGTGCGAAGTAGTAGGCGAAGAGTTGAAGCGGAACCACGTTCAAAATCGGCGAGAGCATTTCGAGAGTTTTGGGGACGTAGAATACATCATCGGCAAGTTTCGCAATTTCCTCGTCCCCTTCTGTCGCGACAGCGATGACGGGGCCCTTGCGCGCTTTGACCTGCTGAATGTTTGAAAAAACCTTTTCATATACGCTGTCTTTGGTCACAAGCGCGACCGTCGGAAAATCCTCGAAAATCATTGCCAAATGCCCGTGCTTGAGCTCGCCCGCGCCGCAACCTTCCGCGTGCACGTACGAACATTCCTTCAATTTGAGCGCCCCTTCAAAGGCGATCGGATAGTTGTACTTACGACCAATAAACATGAAATCCCGCGTTCCCGCGTATTTCTTGGCAAGCTTCTCGACCTCTGCGCGCCACGCGAGAATCTTCTCAAGTTTTTCGGGGAGATTCCGCAGCTCTCTCGCTATATCCTTCCCGATCTTCGCGGACATCTTACGCTGCCGCCCAAGAAACATCGTAAGTAGTGCAAGTGCTGTAAGTTGCGAGAGAAGTGCTTTCGTCGAAACGACGCTGATCTCCGGCCCCGCGTGGTTGTACACGCCCGCGTCCGTCTCGCGTGCGATTGTCGAGCCCACGGCATTCACGATGCCGAGCGTGAGCGCTCCCTTTTTCTTCCCTTCGCGCACAGCTGCAAGCGTATCGGCGGTTTCCCCCGACTGCGAGATTGCGAGAACAGCCGTTCTCTGATTCAAGACTGGGCTCCGATAGCGGAATTCACTTCCAAGCTCCACCTCGACGGGAATCCCCGCAAATTCCTCGAGCATGTACTCCCCCACCAATCCCGCGTAGTAGGCGGTGCCGCACGCGACGATGATGATACGCTCGATTTTCTCGAGCTCCTTCGCCACCGACTCGAGTCCGCCGAGCTTCGCGAGACCTTTTTCGGCAATTACTCGGCCGCGGAGCGTATTCTCGATCACCTCCGGCGCTTCCATGACTTCTTTCAACATGAAATGCTCGTATCCGCCCTTCTGCGCTTCCTCCGCGTTCCAGTCCAACTCCTCCGGCTCGCGATTCACGAGCTCGCTAGAGAGTTTGTATATCGTGTGCGACTTCGGCGTAAGAACTGCAACATCGCCGTCATTGAGAAACACGACCTTCTTCGTGTGCTTCAGGATCGGAGAAGGATCAGAGGCGATAAAGTGCTCTTTTTTCCCGAGGCCCAAGACGATGGGCGAGCCCATCCGCCCTGCGATGAGCTTTTCCGGCTCTCCCTTGTACTGAATGGCGACTCCGTATGTGCCGCGCACTTCATTCAAGGCGGCAAGCACTGCCCTCTCGAAAACATCTTTCTTCGCCACACCGGAGCCTCGGCGAAGAATGGTCAGATGCTCTTCAATCAAATGCGCGAGAACTTCCGTGTCGGATTCGGAAACAAACGTGTGTCCCTTTGCTGAGAGTTTCTTCTTGAGCTCTTTGAAATTCTCAATGATGCCGTTGTGCGCAACCCACACCTCTCCCTCGCAGTCCGAGTGCGGATGCGCGTTTATTTCTGTGGGCTCGCCATGCGTCGCCCAGCGCAAATGCGCAATTCCGCTTTTTCCCTTAAAACCTTTCGGGACTTTCTTTTTCAATTCGAGAACCGCGCCGGGAGTTTTGACAGCGCCACTCTCCGGCGTAAAGATCCCCGCGGAGTCGTAGCCTCGGTACTCGAGCGATACGAGCCCATCAAGGAGGACCTTCGCCGCATCCTTGCCATTCCTCCCCGTATACGCAAAAATCCCGCACATATATAGAGGCACAATGTAGCACATTTGCTGCAAAACAGCCCGATCTCCGAGACTCAGAAAGCAAAAAAGATCTTCTCTAAGATTTTGCTTTGCTCGATAGACTCGCCCTTTCCCTCTGCGGCAATCCTGCCGTTTGCTAGAACGTACGTCCGGTGTGCGATGCCTAAAATCGATTTGATGCTGTGCTCTACAACGATGATGGCAATATTGCGCATCTTATTTATCTCTCGAATCTTCTCAAAAACTTCTTTTACGACTTTCGGTGCAAGCCCGAGCGATGGTTCGTCGAGCAAGAGCACGCGCGGGTCGGCTACAAGCCCGCGCCCGATGGTGAGCATCTGCTGCTGCCCGCCGGAGAGCAGCCCCGCTTTCGTTGAGAGTTTCTCCTTAAGTGCCGGAAAGAGATGCAAGACGGCATCGATATTGTTTTTAATGTCCTTGCGATTCGGGAGCGAATAGCCGCCGAGCTCGAGATTTTCATACACACTCAAACTTTTAAACACCTGCCTTCCCTGCGGCACGTACGCGATGCCGCTCGCGGCCATTTCGTGCGAGACGGGTACAATTTCCTCATCGTGCCATAGCACACTGCCGTGCGTAAGCGGCGCAAGACCAAAAATAGCCTTGAGTGCGGTCGATTTCCCCGCGCCATTGGGACCCATGAGGGCGATGATTTCTCCCTCATCAACCGTAATCGTCACACTGTCGAGAGCTTTCACGCCACCATAGTGCACCGATGCGTTTCGGAGAGTAAGCAAGATTTCTTTCATAATTCTCATTATTTCCCCAAATACGCTTCAACGACATTCTGTTGCTTCAGAACATGTTCTGGAGTGCCTTCGGCAATAACCTTTCCGCTGTCCAAGACGTAGCAGTAATCCGCAAGTTCTCGCACGAGAAGCATGTCGTGCTCGACGAGTACAACGGCCGCGCCACTCGCTCGCAATTCACGTATAATTCCAGAGACAATCCTTACCATCTCCGGAAACAATCCCGCAAATGGCTCGTCGAAAAAATAAATACGCGCCTCCATAGAAACAGCACGTGCGATTTCCAAGAGCTTGCGCTGGCCATACGAGAGACTCTCGGCGTTCTCGTTGCGCTTCTCCCATAATCCGACCTTCTTTAGTATCTCCTCTGCAGTTGCGAGATGAAATTTTGTGTGCTGCTCGAAAAGCGCACCCCAGATGTTGCGCTCCGTAAGAACAAGCAAAATATTATCCAAGACGCTCATCTGTTGAATGAGTCGCAAGTTCTGGAACGTGCGCGTGATCCCGTATGAGGCAACGTCAGACGGCCGTATGCGCTGGAGCCTCACGGAATCGATAACAATATCTCCTCCATCTATAGCGAGCATTCCTGTAACAACATTGATGAGCGTTGTTTTCCCCGAACCGTTCGGCCCGATCAAGGCTGTAATTTTGCCGCCCTCAAGCGAGAGATCAACATGATCCACAGCATGCACCCCGCCGAACCGCTTTACTAATCTTCGCGTCGAAAGTAGTGTCTTCATATGCGAAATCTACCCAAGAGTCCCTGCGGCCGATACAACATAAGAAGAATAAGAATGAGTCCGTAGAGTACCTGCCGCATCTGGGCTGCGATATCGGGCGTAAAGCCGACGAAGCGAAGTGCCTCCGGCGTAATGACGAGAATACCTGCAGCGATGAGCGCCCCCCGCCCAGAGCCAAGTCCTCCAAGAACAACAATCGAGAGAATAAAGATGGACTCCACAACCGTAAAACTGAACGGGCTGATATACGTGAGATAGGAAGCGAGAAATGCTCCCGCGAGCGCTGCAAACGCTGCACCGATTGTAAAGATGACGAGCTTGTAATGATAGACGGAATAGCCGAAAACAGAGACAACATCCTCGTCTTCGCGGATCGCGTTCAACACGCGTCCGAACGAAGAGCGCGTTATCAAAACGGAGATCGCATACGTGATAGCTACTGCGGCAAGTACGAGAAGAAGAAACGCTTCGTTCTCTGAGAATCGGAAGCCGAAAATCTCAGGCCGCGGAATCCCCCCGATTCCTAAAGGCCCGCGCGTCACACTGTTCCAGTTCAAAAGGACGCTGAAGAGTATCACGTTGGAACCCACTGTTCCGAGCACGTAATACACCTCTTTGAGCCGCAGAAAAACAACGCCGATTGCAAATGCAACACCGGATGCGAGAATCATTCCCGCGAGTGTCGCGAGAAAAAAATTGATGCCAAAACCAACTAGAAGGAATGCGACTGCATATGCTCCGAGTCCGTAAAAGGCCGCGTGCGTCACCGATATGAGCCCTGTTTCTCCCATTACGAGGTTGAGAGAAATACCGAGTATCCCATATATGCACGCGAGAACCGCAATGTGAATCAGGTACTCCATATCATTTCGGCAGAATCCCCTGCGGACGAAAGATAAGAAAGATGATAAGCACGAGGAACGCAATCGCGAATTTCCACTCACCGGGAAGGAACCACGCGGCCGCGTTTTCCGTGATTGCAAGTGCGAATGCGCCCAACACCGCGCCATACACATTACCAACACCGCCCACGATAAAGGCGATAACGCCATTGAGAAGGAGCGGGAGACCTATCGTGGGATAGATGCCCGAGTCGAACGCAGTCGCGATGCCTGCCGCACCACCGATTGCGGATCCGACAAAAAACACAACGCCGATGACGCGCTCGCTGTTCACGCCCACGACGCGCGCCACTTCCTCGTCGTCCGCAATCGCGTTCACCGCCTTTCCAAAGAGGGTGTACTTGAGAGTAAGCGCGAGTGCAACCATGATTAGGAGTGCCGCTACGAGGATAATGACCTGAGTCTGTGTGATAGCGCCACCAAATACATTGAATACAGGCTCGAGGTTCACGTCCTTCGAGAGTATTTTGAATTGACTCGAGAAGATAATGGAAATAACAGCTTGAATAACTATCAAAACACCAAGAGATGCGATTAGGAGCACCGTGTGAGTTGCCTTGCGCGCACGAAGCGGTCGATACACGAGTTTCTCAACCACAAATCCGAGCGTACCTGCAGCAAGCACGCCGGCAAGAACGGCAATCGGCACGCTCAAATCAAGAAGATTATAAAACGTGTACGCAACGTACGCGCCAGCAACGCTCATCGCGCCGTAGCCGAGATCGAAAAAGCGCGCCGTACTGTAGAGAAGATTGAACCCAAGTGCAAGAAGCGAATAGATCGCCCCTGCGATGATCGCGTTCAGGATAAGCTGCGCCGCGATGTCCATCGCAAAAAGTATACCGCAATCCTGCACCACAGAATATCACTTCTCGAACGGTTCCGACTTTCCGCTTTTGACAACGCGCACCTCAAACTGGGCCGCCTCAAGATCCCCGTCTTTGTCGAACGAGATGAGTGGCTGCGACTCGCCGTCCGTGTACGAAAGATCTGAGAGCTCACGTTGCATTGCCTGTGGATCGATTCCTGCCTCCCCGATGACGTACGCGAAAACCTTGAGAGCGTCGTACCCCAAAGGAGTGAGTATTGCTGAGTCGGCACCCGTTTCAGACTTTATCCTCGCCTTGAACTCCTCAGGATTATTGAACTTACCGATTGTGAAGAGAATTCCCGCAGTTTCCGATGGTGTGGTAAATTCTTTGGTGTCGAAAAAGTCTCCTCCGAAAAGCGGAGCGTTGATACCAAGAGCTTTCGCCTGCTTCGCGACAGCAACGCCGCTGTCGGGTTGTAGAGGTATGTAGATCAGTTGAGGACTAGACGCCTTTATCTTTGTCAGCTCGGTCCGCACATCCGTTCTACCCTGAACAATCCCCTCCGAAAGTGTGACGGTCCCGCCGAGTTCTGTAAACCTCCGATTGAAAGTGTCTTTAAGTCCTTCACCCCAGTCGTTTTTGACATAGAGAATAGCGACAGCGTGTTTGCCGAGCGTGTTGAACACGTACTCGGCGGCAAATTTCCCTTGGAGAGAATCAGAAGGATAGACACGAAAGATGTAATCGCCGATTTTTGTGAGCCCGGGAGCAGATGCGATGATAAGAGTCGGCACCCCGCTCTTCTGAGCTATCGGCAAGGCTGCACTTGCCGCAACCGAGCACACTGGACCGATGACAGCTGCAACCTTATCAACCGCAACGAGCTTATTGAAGGCGCTGCTTCCTCCCTCGCTTGAGCACTTGTCGTCTTCATACACTATCTCGATTGGCCGACCTTCGATGCCACCCGAATCGTTGATTTCCCTCACGGCAAGATCAATGCCCGGTTTCGTCATTTCGCCATAGCTTGCCGCCTCGCCCGTCAGCGGAAGCGACGCGCCGATTTTTATCGGTCCCTTCCCTTCCGGAGTGCCTTGTACACCGAGAATCCACCAACCGGCAATGAGAAGGAGAACCGCCACAATTCCCACCACAGCCTTGCTTTTAGTATTCATATGTGTTGTTGTATTTACAAAGTGATAAAGTTGTCAGTATCTCGCGGCGACATAATAGCCTTATATACTTGACAGTCAAGGCTATCTGGAATAAACTGTCGACGAATTGCCACAACAATCATGATACTGTCGCTCAGAAAGCCCTTGGAGAGTGCGGGCCTAAAGAAGAAGGAGATAACCGTCTTGGAAGCGCTGATTGAGAGCGGGAGCCCCATGCTCGTCTCATCCCTCGCCCGAGCAACAAAGCTCAATAGAACAACAATCTACGACATCGTCCGCGAGCTTTCGGAGAAAGCGCTCGTGTCGCGCGTTGAAAAAGACGGCGTCACGCGGTATCAGGCGATCGCTGTCGAACTGCTCCCGAGCTGGATCGAGCGACAGCGCGAAGAACTCGCAGAAAGTAAACGGCATATCGCCGAGATGATCCCGCAGATCAAACTGCTGCGTACTCGCGGAAAATCTCTCCCAAAAGTACAGTTCTTTGAGGGAGAAGAGGGCGTCACACAGGCATACGATGACGTAGCGGAGAACAACAAAGAAAAACTTCTGCGCGGCATCACCGGCATGGATGCTGTGTATGAGAACCTCGACAACAAATGGGTAACAGCGTTTCTTGAAAAGCGAACGCGCCTCGGCATACGCTGTATTGACATCGTTCCGGAAACCGAAAGCGGACGCCGAAGCAAAGCCGATGACCACAAGTACATACGCACAACAAAATTCCTTCCAGCGAAATATACATTTGACGGCGACATCAGCATCTATGACAACAAGGTTGCAGTCGTCTCGTATGCGCGCGAAAACCCGATAGCCGTCATCATTGAGGACGAGGCAATATCAGACATGATGAAAACACTCTTCGACTTCATCGCGGAAAAAGCCGCATAGTCGGACGCGAAACAAAGTCCCCGGATATTCGGGGACTTGTGCGTACGTCCTGACTACCGAGCGAGAAGCTGCGTCTTGCCGCCTTTGATCTCCTCAGCGGTGTGTCCGCTCACGCGGTCGCCATCGGAACCAATCGTGATTGAGCCGGAGGCACCGTCCCAATTCCTGATAGTGCGAGACCACGCGGCAAGTTTTTCTCCATCATATCCGACAACCTTGATGCCTTCAGCGAGAAGATAGACTGCGTCGTAGGTCGTGGACATGTACCCATGGTACGGAAGGTCCTCGTTGTACCTCGCCTTGTAGTCAGCGACGAGTTTTTGGAGTTTCGGATTGTTCTCGTTCGGAACGAACTCGGCCGTAATGGCGCCCTCGAGTTGAGAGGCGTAGGTGCTCACCGTTTCTTTATCGCCGCCGCCCACGTCGTTGAGGATAATGTTGGGCTTCCAGCCAAGTTCTCCCGCCTGTTTCAAGATCCGTTGGGCCGCCGCGGGCGCCTGCGTGTCGACGAAGAGTGCGTCCGGATTCTCCGCCTTCAGCTTCGTGAGAAGTGAGCGGAAGTCGTTCGTCGTCGAGGGAAACGCCTGGTTCACTGTCGTGCCGCCGAGAGGCTTGAAGGCTGCCTCGAACGCGTCAAAAACTCCTTTCGCGTAATCTGTCTGCTCTTGAATGAAAGCCACTTTCTTCCATTGCTTGGTGTTATATGCGATCTCCGCAAGAACTTTCCCTTGCGCTGAATCACTTGGGTAATCGCGGAAAAAGTGTGGACCTGCGTTTGTCAGAAGCGGGCTCGACGCCGAGGGCGAGAGCAAAACCATCTTTGCTGACTCGGCAATCGGTACGACCGGAATCGTCTCGCCGCTGCAGAATCCGCCTATGACAGCCTTCACACCGTCTGCGTTGATGAGCTTCTGTGCTGCGGAAACCGCAGCTGTACTGTCACACTTACCATCCTCGAAAATAATTTCAATCAGTCGCCCTCTCACACCTCCTGCTGCATTAATCTCATCAACCGCAAGTTGAACAGTGTTGCGCATCGGCTCGCCATAGGCTGCTGCGTCACCTGTATACGGCCCGATGACACCGATCTTAATCGGGCCGGTCTCCGTGGGGCCCTGTTGTGAATTCGACAAAAGCCACCAGCCGCCTGCGATTACGATTATCGCAACTACTACCCACGTGAGTTTATTCATGAATCTCAAAATTATTTTTATAAATGTATAAGGGCTCCCAAAACTATACACCCACGCGCGGCGTGGACAGAAGACGGTAATCGTCGTCTGAAATCCCAGCTATGCGTCCGGATAGGTATCTTTGATTTCTTTTGCGAGATAGGGGTTCCACATGGCGCCGGTTGCGCTCATGACGATATCGGCGCCCGCATCGCGATATTCCTTGAAATCCTTCGGAGTGGTGACGCCACCGACACCCACAATCGCGTACTTCATGCCGAGCTCCTCACGCAGTGCTTTGAGGCGGCGCACCATGTCGAGGCCCGCCCATTTGATCGCCGCCCCGCAGATGCCGCTCTTTTTGCGCCTCTCTCCGCCCGGAAGAGCTTGCGTGCCATCGGGCTTCACGACGGTGGCAGGAATGGTGTTGATCGCCGCGTAACCGTCGATAAGATTGCCAGTCTCCTTTACGAGCTCGCGCAGTTCATCCGCGCCAAAGTATGCGAGCTTTGCGACGAGCGGCGTGTCGCCAATTTTTTCCTTGATAGCCTCCGATATCAACTTCACTTTGGGAACATCGAAGCACAGAAGTCCTGCGATGCCTTCGTTAGGACAACTGAAATTCGCTTCGACTACTTTGACGCCGAGATCTTTGAGCGCCTTCATTCCATTTGCCCAATCGGCGATATAGTCCGCGTGCGATGCACCTTCCCACGCAGTTCCCTCGAAACTGCACATGACGAGCTGGCCCGGCTTCGCATAGGCAATGCAATCTTTGAGATCTCGTTGCCAGATCTCCGGCTCATACGCAGGAACGCCGAACGAGTTCGTGATGGAGAGCGGCTCGCGGTATTCGTTCCTCACCACGACGGGCTTTTGAGCGCGCGCGAGCGTGAGATCTCCCTCAAGATCCGCGCCCAAGACATTCGGCCACTCGTTGCAGGGATACTTTCGGCTCCGCACCGTTTTATACACCGGCACGTCGAATCCTTTGTCGAGCGCGGCCTTTATGTACTTGCCGTTCAAGAGCGGCCCCGAGGGAATGCCGAGCGGATAGCTTAGTTTTTGTCCGAGAAAATCAAAGCGGGAAGTGCCGACAGGAATCGTGACGCCATCTCGGAAACCCCCGAACGGTCCCTCCTCCCAGTTCTCATAGTACGTTTTGTTGGGATCGTAAATGGGAGCTTGGAGCATGGGCGCAGTATAGCAAATTACTGCCCCGCCTTCGGCACCTTGAGCCACTTGTTTGCCGAGAGATGCCAACTCGAAGGGTCGGACTTTTGGATTTCATCCCAGAGTTTCCGCGCCGTCTTGGTGTAGAGTTTCTTGTCGCGGACGAGCTTGCGCAGAGGCTGTTTTTTCACCGCTACTTGATTCCCGCGCTCACGCAGCTCCCGAAGTTCTAGATCGACGTCGAGATTGTCTGCGTCCTTCACGATCTTTGCCTCCTTTGAAGCACGCTTTTCGTATTCCTTCAGAATTTCCTCGAGATCAGCAAATACCGTTCCTGCAAAAAGATCGCGTGCTGCGCGCGCATCGTCGCTTGTGGTGTAGACCTTGTGCACGTACGCCAAGTCCGCGGTGCGCGTCTCGGCGAGATCGTGCACGAGTGCCATCTTGATTAGCTTCTCTTCGTTCTTCACGCCTTCCTTCCGCGCGATGAGAAGCGATAGGAACACGACGCGAAGCGTGTGCTCAAGAGTTGAGGAACAATCCGTAGCGAGGTGCTGAATCCACGCGCGCGGAATGTTGCGCAAGGAGCCAATCTCGTACAGAAATTCGAGATCTCGACCTGTCATTTGCGCTAGTATACAGTATCCGATTATCTCCCAAACAAAGCGACCAGGTTCTAAAAAGATTAATTCCTAAAAAAACGCGCCGCGCCCCCAACGTATCGAGGGGCGCGGCACTTGTGTTGCCGAGCGGCGGTCGCTACGCTGGCTGTCCGCCGAGAAACCGACCGGCTCCCAGCGCGGCGGAGGAGTCGCAATCGGCGTCCTCATCAGGCGGAGTTTCCGCAGCTAACTATCTGAGCCGGCGGGGCAGACTTCTAGTCGTGGACCTCCCTGAGATCCACTGCCTCGTCCGCTCCGGCCCTGCCACGCCGAATGCTGAAGGATATCTTCTTGCCTTCGTTGAGCTCGAACTCGCAGGCCCGAAGGGCCGAAGCAGCAATTTTGATGCTGCGGCCGCCCTGCTCGAAAGCAATATACTTCGTCCGAACCTTAGGGAGCTGACAGATACAGCCGCGCTGACGCGGAATGTTCGACTTTCCGGGCATTGTTCTAATTCCCTGGGTAGTTGTGCCGCATAATCATGTGAAGGAGCTACCCTCTCCTTCCAGGATTTCCGCGCACCTTCCTGATGCGCGTAAGACTGGAGGAGAAGCCCGCTTGCATTAAGCAGTAAAAGCTGCCAGAAGTCAAACTACTTCATCCGTACACCTTTGAACGCACGGCCTCTGCGCGACATCTGATCCATGAAGCGGCCGGTTTTGTTGTCGACTTTCGTCCAGCGCTTGTTGCGTCCGCTCAAAACCTGCGAGCGGTTGTTG
>MFLZ01000015.1:30612-40987 GCA_001781685.1 Candidatus Kaiserbacteria bacterium RIFCSPLOWO2_01_FULL_54_13 | reverse complement strand
CTATTGTACTCGCCCGTGAGACACCGCAAGAAGTTATCCCCCACCTCCCTGCCACTCTCTGATGAACTCAAACTGGTAGAAAAATCCAAGAACATTGAGAAAAAGGTTGTCGCGAATGGAGAGTCCAACAAAGAGCTCCATGCCCACTCCGAGCGCGACAATCGCAAGAACCGGGAGCCGCCACGCGAGGAAAAAGCCGAGCGCCTCCGCAAGCGTGTCCATGAGCGAATTGATTATGCTGTCGCCCACGTACCCTTGCGCTAAAGCCTGCTGCCGATAATGTTCGATGAGCCACGGCGTGTTCTCGATAATCTCCCATCCTGCCTCCACACCGAGCGCGAGAAGAAACCTCGTCGCAATCGGCATCCGGGGGAAGAAGTACCAGAGTGCGAGATAGAAAAGAAATCCGTGAATGACGTGCGAGAAGGTGTACCAATCGGTAAGATGCTGTGAGTTTCCCGAACTCAACACGACTCCTTCCCACAGCTTCACATATCCGCACTCGCATATCGCCGGCTGACCCATGAAGTAGAGTACTACCGCTTGAACTGCGATAAATAGCAGGGTGATAAAGACACACGTTCGTATAGAGAGATGCATGGGGTCAGGCCGACCTCGCGGCGATTAGAGAGCTCCCCCGCAGCGTTTGCAATACGTCGCGTCGGCATCGTTGTTCGTATTCCCGCAATCGTCGCACGCCTTCTGCCCGACGCTTTGCTTTGCGCGAATCAACTCGGAGGTGACGATGCCCGTCGGCACTGCGATGAATCCGTAGCCCAATATCATGACAAAACTAGCGATCGCACGGCCCAAGGGGGTAACCGGCGTGATGTCGCCAAACCCGACGGTCGAGAGTGTTACGACCGCCCAATAGATGCTCACGGGAATATTCTCAAAGCCATTTGCCGGGCCCTCGACGAGATACATCAAGCTCCCCATGGTAACGACCGTAAAGAGCACGAATGAAAGAAAGATGACTATCTTCTCCTTGCTTGCGGCAATCGCGAGCATGAGGACGTTCCCCTGCGACACATAGCGCGCGAGCTTGAGAATACGGAAGATGCGAAGGAGCCGGAAGGCTCTCAGAACGATCGTCGATTGTAGCCCCGGCACGAAGAAAGCAAGGTATGTCGGCAGAATTGCAATGAGGTCGATAATGCCGAACGTGCTTTTCACATAGAGAAGCGGGCGGCGCAAGGCACTGATGCGCGCAATATATTCCAGAGTAAAAAGTCCTGTGAAAAACCACTCGACCAGCAAGAAAAACGCTCCATACGCGGCGTGTAAGGACTCAACGCTGTCGAGTATCACCGCAAGAACGCTCAAGACGATGCTCCAAAGCAATACCTCATCGAAAAGTCTCCCCGCCCGTGTGTCCGATTCGAATATGACCTTGTGAAGTCTGTCGCGCCAGCCCGTCAGCCGCTCATGTTCGTGTGCTGCCGCGAAATGAGAACCATCCGCCATACGGATATAATAGCAAACCGAGAACTAGCCTGCCCGGAGTGCATGTGCTAGCCAAGAAGCGAGCCAACGGTGACACCGACTGCGATTGCGATGCCGCCGACAATCGCCATCCTGAGAGCGCTCTTCAAAAGCGATGTCTTTGAGAGCGCGCCACCCACGAAACCGAGGACGAAGAGTGCGAGAACGGAGGCAGTGATGGAGAGTGGGAACGCGGCATCGCCAGCGACAACAACATAGGGAAAAAGCGGGATGAATCCCGCGACAAAATACGACGCGAACATGATAGAGCCTGCGAAGAACGAACGTGGGCCTGCCGCACTCCGCTGAGTCGTAAATTCCTCAGCAGAGGTTTCCGAAAGAAAACTTCCCGCGGCCATCGAAAACGCCTCGACAAAAATCAGGACGACGCCTGTGAGAAGTAGCGTCTCGCGCTCTACACCTGCTATAGCAACACCAGAGAGAAGCCCTACGGTTGAAACCAAACTATCCTCGACGCCGAAGATGAAATTCCGGAAATACGCCGCCTGCATCAGAAAATCATATCACTGCCTGAGAAAGTAACGCCAAACAGCTCTTGTTCACCGGATGTTATTGATGCTGTTCTTCACTGTGTCGTGCTTCGTTTTGAGGACAATTGTGAGTGTGTTGAACGCCTCCGCTAGTGCAGGAAAACTCCACGATTCTACGTGTAACCATTTCTCCTGCCCCTTTGCGAGCTCTTCTTCAAGGTCGCCCGCAGAAACGTCCGTTGTCACAAGAAAGGCGAACCACGGGAATTTCACTTTGACACTTCCGGCTGCCTCGCCTTTGGTCTCGAGCTCAACCGTCTCGGTAAAGGAGATGGGTATGAAGCCAAGGAGCTTCCCATTGGCTTGGTACTTCACTGTGACCGTGCCTTTATCTGCTGAGACTTCCTCTATATTCTCATCCTTGAGAAGGACGCCTTTTGCGAAGTTCTCGAGATCTTGACCCGACTGCACCTGCGTGTGCGCTTTCACCGTCGCGAGGAATTCCTGCTTCTGCTTGGGGTCCCAACCCCGCACCTCAACGGCATATGCCGAAACTGCGTTGCCGCGCAGGAAATCCATATCACTCTGGTTGGTCTGCGTTATTTCTCCATCCTCTTTGTCATCAGTACCTTTGGAAGTCGCTTGCATTATCTGAGGCGATGCCTTATCCGTCTTCTTCACCTCATTTTCACCGCCGATAGCGCCGATGTCTTCATGTTCGATTCCGACAGAAGTCGGAACCATGCCCTGGATAAGTGGTTTGTTGGGATTGCTCGTACGCGCCGAACCCGTTGCTGCTACTTGCACCTGAATTGATGCCGACCCTGTTGCGCCCCGCGTGGCGGAAGATTCACCTTTAATTCCCTCATACTTGAGATACGCGGCAGCTTGTGCGTTCATGGGCACGAAGATAAGTGAGAGACACACCACGCCGAGAAATGCAGCAACGTTCATGTGCTATTGGCTCAAGAGGAGTGAGTTGCGGATTTCGTCGAATTCGCGCAGGAGCGCGGTGCGGTCAAACTCACGCGTGCTGCTCTCACCCTCTTGAGTGAAATTCCCGATGTTCCCCGAGTGAATAAAGTATCGCACCGCCGTGCAGGGCTTCGAGCCGGAAATCGCGTAGACCTGCTCCTCATACAAATTTCCCGCCGCGGCACCCGAGGTCGTCGCGACAGAATACGTCGTCGAGCCAACCATGAGGCTCACTGCTTTCACGTTCGCAAGGATGTAAATGTCGCCCGTGCAGGTCTTGGCGCGCGGTAGCCACTCGACAGAGATGCCGGTGTCACTCGAGAGATTTGTCCCCTCCGTCGCTGCGGCGGGAACGGTAAACTTTACGCCCGCGATGGGTTTCCCTTTAAACTCATCGTACGTGTACGCATCATTGACGGTGTAGGTCGAAGGATACGTAACCGAGAACGTCGTTGTGGCATACGTGCTCATGGTCGTCGCTTCCTCTTCTTCGGGAGGTGGCACCAAAGAGGTCCCGAGCGCTTGCCACGCATAGTACGCACCTGTCGCCACGACAACAAACACAACAACTCCGATGAGATACTTCGCCATCGCCATATCATCTCACATAACATGGTTTTGAAAAGTGTCTGCCTGCCAGCGTGAGCGTTGAAAACAGAGAAAAACACTTGTCCACAGTGAATCCTTGTATGTGCCTAACGGCACGTCGAAGGAGCTATAATGCAAAAAACGAAAGGGCGCCTTGGCGGGCGCCTTTCGCCGTTATATTCCATCTACCTAGTCGTTGGAGCGCCTTCGCCCTAGACGGAAGAGACAAGCTTCCGGAAGGCAAGGAGAGCTGCCAAGCTCCTTTGCGTCTCCGTATCAAACCTCTTTTGGAACATACATTACCCCACCGACTCGAAGCTCTAAAGGAGTTTCATTCTCTTACGCACTTGTCCTCGCAGGAGAACCGCCACTCCCAATTGCCACTAGGCGAAAGAGTCCACAAGACCTTCGTCGTGGCTTTACCCGCGACAAAAATCCTGAGAAACCCCGCTGGGGTCTCCGCGAACGATGCCGCTTCGAAGGCGGCCTCCTCCGCAGAGAAGGTGGTGTGGCAATCGTGAGACTGCCACACCGGCGAGAATTGTAGCAAAGTACTTAAGGTGTCAAATAGGGCGTCTTGCACAAGAACTGTGGAAAGCGGGTGGAAAAAGGTGTGGATGAAAATATGCAGGGTTATCAACATAGTCCCGCTACCTCCCCTTCGGGAGACCTATAATGACCCCATGAATCCCGCCCTTTCATATCTTCACCATAACAACACCCAGATTACTAACGTAGAACGAGCGGGATGAATCAACAATTCCTTATTGGCGCCGCTATTGGCCTTGTAGTGGGAGGTGTCGGGGGATGGTTCCTCGGTTCGTACCAGGCCGCACAGTCGATAAATGCGCAGATTGCGCAAGAGCAGGCCGACCGAGAGACGCTCAATCCCTTTGAAGATGTGACGACAAATCCGCTCGAAGACGTAACGACGAATCCATACGAGAATGTGAAGACGAACCCTTTTGAATAGCTTCGAGCTGCGAGCTTCTAGCTTCCGGAAAACATGAACACAAGAACTCTATTCGCAACCGCGACAAGTCTTTTCCTCGTGGCCGGCATCGCGCTTGCGCAGGAAAACACGATCACCTTCCCTGTCGCCGAACTCGGCGGCTGCGAATCCAAAGAGGCGTGTCACGCATACTGCGAAAACCCTGCCAATCACGAAGCGTGTATCTCGTTTGCAGAAGCGCATGGCCTTATGAGCGAGGAAGAAATAGCGATCGCGCGAAAAATTGGGACACAAACGGGTCCCGGAGGATGTGTGGGACTACGATGCAAAGCATACTGCGACAATGAAGCGCACATCGATGAATGCCTCGCATTTGCAGAGAAGAACGGCATCATTCCGCCTGAAGAAGTGGCTCTCGCAAAAGAAGTACGCACGAGAGGCGGCCCGGGGGGATGCAGAAGCGAGCGCGAGTGCCACGCGTACTGTGAAGCAGAAGGACACTTCGACGAATGCATTGCTTTTGCAGAGAAGCACAACTTGATCCCAAAGGAAGACCTCGAGCGCGCCAAAAAACTCGGCGACAAGCCGGGACCCGGCGGATGCCGTCGTGAGGCCTGCAAGACCTACTGCGAAGATCCAACGCACATGGAAGAGTGCGTAGATTTCGCCGTCGTCAACGGATTCATGTCAGCCGAAGAAGCCTCGATGGCAAAGAAGCTCGGGAACAAGCCCGGGCCGGGAGGATGTCGCGGGGAAGCGTGCCGCACATACTGTGAGGACCTTGCTCATCAAGAAGAGTGTTTGAGGTTTGCGGAGGAGAACGGTCTCATGACGGCCGAGGAACTAGAGCGCGCGAAAAAGTTTGCGGGAAAGCCGGGGCCGGGCGGCTGCGTGGGCCCCGCGTGTCGAACATACTGCGAAAACCCTGAACACATGGATGCGTGCGTCGCGTTCGCAGAAGAAAACGGAATGATGTCGCACGAGGAGGCCGAGCGAGCCCGGAAGATCGGCAACAAGCCCGGACCGGGAGGATGTCGCGGGGAAGCGTGCCGCAGGTATTGCGACGATGCCGCGCATCAGGATGAGTGCTTCAAGTTCGCTGTCGATAATGACCTGCTTTCGGAGGAAGATCAGCAACGGATGAAAGAAATGCGCGACTTCGTAGGACCCGGTGGCTGCAAAGGCGAGGAATGTCGAACGTACTGCGAAGTTGATGATCCTGCGCGGCAGGCCGAATGCAGAGCATTCGCGGAAGAACACGGCATCGGCCTTGGACGCGGCGGCCCCCAAGACGGAGGCGGCGACATGGCCGGGCCGGGAGGCTGTCGCGGAATTGAAGAGTGCCGCGCATATTGCGAGAGCCACCCCGAAGAGTGCGGCAACTTCCAGCCAGGAGAAGGGCCGGACCATCCGGTAGGACAAGAGCGCGCCATCGAAATGCGGGGCTTTGATCCGCCAGCCGGCGGACCACCCGGAAAAATGCCATGCTCCTCCCCCGAGGAATGCAAACGACTGTTCGAACAGTCGGGCGAGAGCGGGAATTTTGAGGGGATGCGCCCGCCCGCCGGGCAAGCAGGTTATCCCGGACAATACCAAGGCGGCCCTCCGATGCCTCCAGACTATCGGCCCGACATGGGCCCGATGCCTCCGGGGGAGCGGCCGATGCCTCCCGAATACCAACAACAGTATCAGCAGCAATTCCAGCAGCAATACGAACAACAGTATCATCAAGAATATCAGCGACAGTACGAGCAACAGTTTCAACAACAGTATCAGCAGCAATCGCAGCAGTTCATGCCTCCGCCTGGCGGCTTTCCTCCTCCCGACGGAGGAATGATGCAATCACCGCCGGGTGAATATCACCCACCGGGGGGACAAACATATCAAGCTGCCCCAACAGGATCGTCGGGACCACCGCCTGACGGAGGAATGTACCAGCCGCCACCGGACGGAGGAACACTCCAGCCACCGCCTCCGCCGCCCGGAAGTGACGTCCCGCAGGCGAGTGCTCCTTCAGGATTCGTCGCTTCGGTACTCCACATCGTCGCAAGCCTCTTCCAGTTCTGAGGCAGCATGAAGAGTAGCCCTTTGGTGAACGCACTTCTCCAACGTGACGAGTTGACGGAGTGAGGTAGTGATTGTACGGTACGAGCATGGCCCATTTTGATTGAGAGGAGGTGGCCATGAACGTTCTTCGAAATCTGGCGGGAGGAGTATACTTGCTCCTCCTTGTCACTGCCCCAGTAGCTGCACAAACCGCCAAAGAGTGTGCAACCCCCGCCTTCGAGGAGGGATGGCTCTACGCGCGAGCGCGGCTCCAAGGTGGGATGTTTGCGCTCATCAGAGATGCGGACGACATCGCCGCATACCTCGACGGCGTGAACGACTCTCTCAACGAGCCGATCAGCGGCACGGTAGAAAAACTCATTCTATTCGTGTCCCACGATTTCACAGCAAAAATGTCCGTCGTGCGCGATGGAATGGTGTGCGAGCGCCGCACCATTCCCGCGGAGGCAAACCGGGAGACACTGAAAAAGATGTTTGGCGGCTCCAAGACCTGAGGTCGACCCATGCGCTGCCAGACGCCCAACCTCGACGACCCACTGCACGCGCGCGCAGGCGGGGCGTCACTTTTCTTCTAGATCTAGACAAATCGAATTAATACAGTACCTCTCTCCCGTCTTCGTCGGGCCGTCGTCGAAGACGTGCCCCAAGTGAGAGCCGCAGCGTGCACAGGTGATTTCAGTACGACTCATACTGTGTGAAGTATCGTGATGGGTTTCCACGGCACCCGGCAGAGCCTGATCAAAGGAAGGCCAGCCCGTTCCCGAATCAAACTTCGCATCTGAAGCAAAGAGCGGATTTCCGCAGGCGGCGCACGCGTAGGTGCCATCCGCCTTTTCATGTAGATACTCTCCTGTGAACGCCACCTCGGTCCCCTTCTCGCGCAGAATTGCGTACTGCTCAGGCGTGAGTATTTTCTTCCACTCCTCTTCGCTCTGGGGCATCGGTTTTTTCACAGCCGCATTGCATTTACTCGATAATACCTCGATTCTCGAGCTCGTCATCAACGAGTTCCTTTTTTGTCCGCAGGGTGACGACTTTCTTGTACAAATGATTATGCATTTCGATCATGTCATCCTCCTCAGCTCCTATTCGTACGAAAGTATCGGCAACGAGATTACCGCGTTCGCTGACGAGCGCCTGATGATCGGGTGGTATGTAATTAATCGATATTTCATAGTTTTTTTCAGCACGTTCCAACCGGCGTTCGATCAGCTTGCGCGTCATGCGAAGCATCAGGGGGTTTCGTTTTTTAAGCTTTTCCCGGTAGTCGAACAGAGATCCTTCAGCCTCCGCTTCTTGTATTCCGGTTTCGACAATATCTTCGGGTCGTAGCCCAGAACTGTACATCGCTGCAAATTCATGGGTCTGGCTCGGGGTACCTTCCGCTTCTCGCTTGGCCGCATTTCCACTTGCTTGCTCTCTCTCGCCATACGCGATAGGGTCCTTGATGTAGCTCTTGAATTCTGCTGCCAGTTCGCGAGCCGGATCTTCCGTCTCTGCCATGAGATGGGCTTTGTCGATATTGGACACCCCTTGATCCTGCTTCCGTTCCAATGCCACACATCTACTAAAGCACGAGTATCGAGACACGCAAGTATAAATCTGCGTTACATTTGCCGTTTCGCGCGGGCGCGATCTATCTCAGTAAGAAATTGTTTGCGCAGACGCACGGAGTTCGGCGTTATCTCGAGGTACTCGTCTTCCGCCATCACTTCGAGCCCGCGCTCTATCGTGAGCTCGTAGGCGGGGACGAGTTGTATCGCCTCGTCGGAGCTAGATGCGCGCACGTTGGTGAGATTTTTGCCCTTGGTCGGATTCACACTCATCTCCTCGCCCTTGGAGGTGTTGCCGATCACCTGCCCCTCGTATACCTCGGTCGCGGGAGTGATGTAGAGCATCCCGCGATCCTGCAGATTCCAGAGCGAATAGCCGAGCGCTTTCCCCGGCGCCATCGAAATCATCGAGCCCACCGCGCGCTTCTTGATCTCACCCGCAAAGGGTCGGAATCCGATGACACGCGAGGAGAGTATTCCCTCGCCCTTAGTATCGAGGATGAATTGATTGCGGTAGCCCAGAAGTCCGCGCGTCGGACCCTCGAAGATAATGCGCACTTGATTTTCATGGACCTTGAGATCTTTCATGATGAACTTGCGCACGCCAAGCCGCTCGATCACGGATCCCTGATATTCCTGCGGCGTGTCCACGATGACCTCTTCGTATGGTTCGACAAGCTCACCATCATGCTCCTTACGGAGAATGACCGTGGGCTGCGAGACCTGCATTTCGTATCCTTCACGCCGCATGTTCTCAAGAAGGACCGCAATGTGAAGCTCGCCGCGGCCGGATACTTTGAATACGCTCTCTCCGCCGGAGGCGCCCGCCCGCCGGTCGGGCAGGGAACCTCCTTCGGGAGAGAAGTCGACACGCAGACCGACATTGACCTCGAGCTCGCGCTCAAGCCTCTCGCGAATCTGTCGCGAGGTGACGAATTTCCCTTCGCGGCCGGCAAAGGGCGAATTGTTGACAAGAAAGTTAAGCGTAATGGTCGGCTCGTCGATCGCTATCGCGGGCAGGGCTTCGGCTCCTGCAGCAGTCGTGATCGTTTCCCCAATGTAAATGTCGGGAAGCCCCGCGACGATGACGATGTCGCCCGCTTCCGCGCTCTCCGTCTCGATGCGCTTCAACCCGCGGAAGCTGAACATCTTCGTGATCTTGCCGCCTCGCGCCTCTCCCGAAGGCTTTTTCACGAAGACTGCATCTCCCCTCTTGAGCACTCCTTCATACACCCGCGCGATCGCGAGACGCCCGAGAAAATTGTCGTATGCGAGATTAAAGGGCTGAAGCAGGGCGGCTTTGCCCTCTGTAGCTAAAGCTACGGAGGGAACGTGGGCAAGAACGGTTTCGAGAAGCGGCGTGAGATCCTTGGAATCATCTTCGAGTTTCAATTTCGCGATACCATCCTTCCCTATCGTGTAGACGACCGGAAAGTTCGACTGCTCGTTCGTTGCACCGAGCTCGAGAAAAAGCTCGAGAACGTCTTCTTCGCACTTTGCCGGGTTTGCGGCGGGCTTATCTATCTTGTTGATGACGACAATGGGCTTCAAGCCCAGCTCGAGAGATTTCTTCAAAACGAAACGCGTCTGCGGCATCGGACCCTCCTGCGCATCCACCACCAAGAGAACGGAGTCGATCGAGCGCAAAACGCGCTCGACTTCGCTCCCGAAATCCGCGTGGCCCGGCGTGTCGACGAGATTGATCTTCGTGTCTTTATACGGAATAGCGGCGTTCTTCGAATAGATAGTGATTCCGCGCTCGAGTTCAAGAACGTTGGAATCCATCGAAACCCCCTCTTCTGCGACACCCGTCTGCCGCAAAAGCGCATTCGTGAGGGTCGTTTTCCCATGGTCAACGTGCGCTATGATAGCAATGTTCCGAATTTCCATACAAATTAAAAAACTCCCTGCCTACCGCGCAGGCAGGCGCGCAGGAGATTCTCTTCACTATACGCTATTTGAGCCTAAAAACAACGTTATTTCAGCACGTTTTGGATATTCGGATCTTGTCTCACGTTGAGTTTGAAGATTGAGATTCCGCGTATGCGTACGTGCCATTCGTATACCAAACGCCACGCTCCAAGTCCCTGCGGGGCGTAGATACTTCAACTTCTAATGATTTCTAAGGAGTCGTGGTCGTTGCCGAGACAGAAGTCGTCGTTGCAGAGGAGGCCGTTGTCGTCGCCGCAGGCTCGGGTGTTGGTGTTGGAGTAGGCGTCGGCGCGGGAGCCGGAGCGGTCGCCGCGAGCCACGCGGCAAGAATT
>MFLZ01000015.1:29947-30583 GCA_001781685.1 Candidatus Kaiserbacteria bacterium RIFCSPLOWO2_01_FULL_54_13 | reverse complement strand
GATGCTCCCGTACCCTTCTGCGCCGGGCTTAGCGATGCCGTACTTCATCTGGAAGCGCTGGATCGCCTGAAGCGTCAGGCGGCCAAGTGTCGTCGTTTCTCTCCCAGGAGAACCGTCGCCGGAAGCGGAAATCCGCGTGTCGGCGTCGGTGTTGAGTACGACTTGGAGAAGCTTCACGTCGTCTCCCCGTGCACCCACCTTGAGCGCACGAGCGAAGAGTGTGCCGGGAGAAACCGCGGCACTCCCGCTCCCTGCGGCGCCTTGAGCCGAGGCTTGCAAAGAGGCAACACCTGCCGCACCCTCGCCAAATAGATCGTTCAGCTTCGCACGCGTCTTTGGGCCAAGTGTACCAAAGCCGGCATCACCCATTTTCGCAATCGCATGCTTCTTCTGGAAGGCCTCCACCGCAGCGCGGGTGAGAGCGCCGAAGTACCCAGTGGCGTCAACGCCGAGGAGTTTCTGAAGCCGAGAGACATCCGCGCCGCGCGAGCCCTGCTTAAGGAGAGCGGCGAAGCGCGCGCCCACGGAGGCACCGGCTGCTCCCGAAGTTCCCAGAGCCGTACCGAGGTTTTGGTCGACATAAACCGTGCGGCCGTCGGGATAGATGATCTGTGCTTGCGCGATGGGCTTCGCAGT
>MFLZ01000015.1:15050-29866 GCA_001781685.1 Candidatus Kaiserbacteria bacterium RIFCSPLOWO2_01_FULL_54_13 | reverse complement strand
CTCCGCCCCCACCGCTCGACGACCCGGACGATCCCGAAGAGCCTGAGGAACCTGACGAAGCCGAGGAGCCCGATGATCCGGAAGATTGCGAAGACGCGATCGGAGCAAAATCTGAGAGGTGGGAAACGGTCGCCGTGAGCGTATTGTTCGCTGCGTCGACAGTCGTCGAGAGCATGTCATATGCCTGGGTAGCATCGTTCCACACGCCAAGCTGCAGAGAGGATTCTGATACTCCGGAAGGAACGTCCGCTTCATCGTACGGAATCACTATCGTTATTTCGTCGTTGAGGTTCTTAATCGGCTGACCGGAAGAGTCTACCGCGCTGATCGAAACAGCGTGCTCTGCCATCACCGTGCCGTTCGCGATATTCGGTACTGCAGTCGAGGGCTGAGTCTCGACGGTGGCAGCGTTCGAGCCCGTGCCGAGCGCATTCGCAGGAACATGGAGCCTGAAGCCCGAGCCGATATCGGTATTCGTGACGAAGCCGCCCGCCGTCGGTGTCATTGTTTCCTGTCGCGCAGCTGTGACCGTAAACCCGGAGAACGCCGCAAGTGCTATGTTCTGGCCGCTCGCAGAAGCAGATGTGGTGTCGACGGTTGTACTCGCGTGGTAGCCGATGGAGCGTGCCGTCACGACCCACGACGAGGCCGGCGTCACGCTCAAGGTGTACGCGCCCGCAGAATCGGTTTGGGCGACCGCAAATCCGCCCGATCCGTCCATCGCATCAACGAATGCGCCCGAGACACCGGTGCCGGAGAGCGCGACAGTGCCCGAGATAGTGCGAGTGGCAGTCCGGAGCGAAACTTCCGGCGCGGCCGTATCGCCCGAAACGGTGACACTGACCGGCTCAGCGAGAATGTATCCCGGCTTGTCAGCGCGTAGCTGGTAACTTCCTTTCGGCACCCTGATCGTGTAGGCGCCGCTATCATTGGTCTGGGAGCCAGTCGTGATGACGTTCGTCTGCCCCGTGGGTGTGCCCGTGAGAGAAACAAATGCGTTGTTTGTGCCGACACCCGAGGCAGTCACCGAGCCGGTAATGCTGTAGAGAACTGGCGCGGTATAGGTAATCGTTTGCGTCGTCGAAACGTTAGCGACCGAGCCGATAGGGCCAAAGGCAGGATGCCCGGCTCGGATCGTGTAGGTGCCGGGCGTGAGTGTGAGGGTGTAGGTTGCGTTCGCGCCCGAGGAGGTACTTTCGCTCATGCCGTTGCCGCGGCCCGTCGAGGTGCGAGCATCCACGTATGCGCCCGTGACCGGATTCGTACCATCGGTGATATTGACGGTTACCGTGATTGGGGCGGCCAGTGCGCAGTTGTTGTTATAGCTCGTCGTATCTGCCGTAGAGGTAACATCAATGGGTGTTGAATCACCAACTCCCGGGAAGAAGCAGACAAGTGAGTACGTTCCTGCAGGGAGCTTCAACGAGTACACGCCGCTTGCATCAGAGACTCCCATGTTGGCGCCATTGTCACCTTCGGCGCGCACCATAACGCCTTGTACTGCGGTTCCTGCTTTGGTCGTCGTACCCGTGACTGTGCCCAAGCTCAGGTTTTGTGCGGAGAAGTCTTGCCCGGAGAGCGAGGAGCCGGAGACGGTGACTGTCTTCGTGCCAAGCTTTCCAAAGCCGGGGGCAAACGCCTCAATGACCCAGACACCATTGGCGACATAGAGCGTGTAGGCGCCGTTGGCATCCGTAGGACCGCCGACGAAGTTGCCTTGCCCACCTCCGATCGCAGACGTATCCGCGGCGGAGTTGACCTTGCGGCCGCCGACGCCAGCGTAGGAAATCGCGTCACCGTTATTGTCCTTGATCGTGCCAGAAATTGTCAACGACGAAGAATTACCGAGTTTGAATGTGAGCGATCCGGGCGTGTTTGACCCCGTTTCCGGAACGGTGATTTGCTGGTCGGGAACGCTGGGCATGCCCGGCTTGAAGACGCCGACGAGATACGTGCCCGGGATCACGTTGACGGAGAAAGTGCCGACGGTATTTGTCATGCCACCCGAGCCAAAGCCGAGATCGCCAGAGCTGCCCCCACCCGAGGTAGTGTTCGATGTTGGCCGCGCAAAGACTCCGGCATTCGATACCGCGCTGCTGCCAGAGTCGAGCACGGAACCAGTAATGGTCTTGCTAGCCGAAGTCAGCGTAAAGTTCACGCTCGTAACGTTCGTCGTTGTTGCGATCACCGTTTGGTTCGGCGGTGGCATGAAGGTAAAGGTCGGCGGAGGTGGAGGCGGACCACCTGGAATGAAGTGACTTTCCGGCATTGCGGGGCCAACGCCTATGCTGTAGGTCGTATTCGGCGATATGCGGAGCGAGTACGCAACGGCGCTTCCCGTCATTTCCTTAATTGTCTTCGAGAAACCCTGGTTACTTGACGCAAAGATATCCACTGACGTCCCGCTCGGACCGGTGACCGTGCCCGAGAGCGTAATGGTACCGCTGCCGCCCGTGACAATGATGTTCTTCGTTAGATTCGTCGCGGAAACCGTGAACGGCTGGGGAACCGAGTTGTAAGTAACCGTTGAAGAGGCCAAAGAAAGTGTGCCCGGATCAATTCCAACCATGTAGTCTCCATCGGCGAGTTGCGTGAAGGTCCCGACACCGGAGCTGTTGGTGGTCGTTGCGTTCCCACCCGTTGCGGGCGAGAACACGTAGACCTTTACGTTTGCAATACCTTCGTTTGCATCCTTGTCGCCGTCTACGTTGCCGTCGTTGAAGACATTGACCGTGAGCGTCCTGCTCCCTGCGGTTCCGAGGAAGAACGATGAGGTCGTTTTTGTCTCAAGAACCGTGCGGTTGTTGGCAGCGGTGTCGCGCGTCTTGATGTCGCCGGTATACCCAGACGATGAGGGCACCGTCGAGTTGATGATGCCGGTAAGTTCGATACAGATGAAGGTGTTTGCACCTGTTGCTGCGCTTGCCGTTGTGATCGTCACCGTTCCTGCATCTGCGTTCGCCGAGGCAGTTGCGATCGTAGGAAGGCTCGCGGGCCCCGAGTACTGTGTGCCGTTGATGTCGGCATTGCAAAGCGAACTTGCAGCAGCGGTGGTCGAAGCGCGCGACACATCGAATCCTTGCGGGAAGGTAATCACGATTTGCCCACCCTCGGGTATCGAGGTTGCCGCAAGAAAGTTCACGCGATAGTCGGATATCGCACCCGCCATTCGGTTCATCGGCATGAGCTGCGTCGGGTTCATACCCTGCTCACTCTGATTGACTGTGCCGCTGCCGGGCCCGAGCTGCCCACCCGTTTGCGAAGAATCCTGCACCGTGCCAAAGGCGACGTTCCCTGCCGGAGAGCCTGAGGTCGAGATACTGTTCCCTGCCAGATCCTGCACGGGCGTTGCGACCGTTACCTTGAATTGACTGCCGTTCGAGAGCGAGAGCCCGGAGATGCGCGCAGTCTTTGTCATACCGTCAAAGGTGATGGTCTTACCGCCCAAGGACATCGAAGTTCCGGCCGGACTCTCCAAGGTGTAGTTCGCAATGTTATCCGCCGAGTTGGGACCTCCTCCTACTTTCATGGTTTCTGAATAGGTAATCGCGATGCCGAAGTTGTCCGCGGAGGCAAAGCTGATCGATGGAGCCGTTGTGTCTGCAGTCGCGGTTGTCGTTGCGTAATTCGTTGAGGACGCAGTGATCCTTATACCAGCAAGGTCAGCCGGCCCCGTGAGCCCTGCCCCGACCGTGAAGGTGTAGCCAGTATTCGCGGCGAGAGCGCTCGATGGCGCAAACGAGGCTGAGCGACTCTGCGCGTTGTAAGCGACGTTACCAGAAACAGCAGTACCGCCGATCTGTGTCGCGAGCTTAAGAGTCGAAGTTGTTACTGTCGAAGGATCCATGTCTTCGGAAAAGCCCACCGTGAATACTTGGCCGAGGGATATGTTCGTCGCACCGCTGTTCGGATTAACACCGAGAATCTGCGGTGTGGTCAAATCTACCCCACTGCTGGTGCGGAAGTAGAGACGGAACTCATTGGGGAGCGAAGTGCCGTTCGTGCTCTGCGCGGTCGTGAGCACCTGCAAGACCATGTTTGTGTTCGGTGTTAGCCCCGCCGTAGGCGTAACCGTGAGCGTGTTCGTCGTCGAGTCGTACGAGAGCGTGGTGGACGTTGCCGTGCTGTCGGGCTGGCCATTCACATCCCTCGAAAGTTTTACGACGGCGCTACTATTGACGGCGTTTGCACCTCCATCACTCTTCATCGGGACAGAAAACGTGAGCTTGACAGGAGTGCTGATCGGATAGAACTGATTTCCCTGCTGCGGCTGCGTGCTTTGCACGTAGGGCGGTGAGATGTTCGTTCCGCCGGTTGAGCCCGTCGTAAACGAGAGCGTCGAAGAAGCCGCGAGTGCATTTCCAGCACTGTCCGTAATCGCGGTGCCGGCGGTCACGACGTACGTCGTCGAGAGGGCGAGATTAGAGGCCGCGTTGTCGAGACGAAGAGCAGTCGATGTCGCGCCAGTCGCGCCGCCGGAGACGAGGTGGAAGTTGTAGGCGTTGAGGTTCGACGCGTTCGCCGTCACTTTCCCGAAGAGCATCTCGCCGAGCGAGAAGACAGTCGCGTCTTGCGCTCCTGTGTCGATAGCGCCGGTCCCGGCACTTGCGATCTTCGCGATAACCGAGGAAGCCGAGAAGCTCGTGGTCGCGCTTGCGCTGTCGAGTGTCAATACTGTTGTAGTACCCGCGCCCGATGGGGCATTCACCGTCTCTGCGGTCGTTACTAAGTGCCATGCGTAGGTGCCGATGTTGTCCCCGCCTCTCGCAAGTTTTGCGAAGACAAGATCACCCGCGCTAAACGTGGTCGTCGCGATGAGCCGCTGAGAAGAATCTGTCGTCGAGGTCGCCGCCGGCTGTATCTTCGAGAGCGTTGTCGAGGCAGCATAGGTCGGCTGACCGGAAGCGCCGTCAAGTCGGAGACCCGAAGCGGCAACGCCGCCCTCCGTGGTGACGATGTGCCAGTTGTAGCGCACATCGGTCGGATTTGCGGTCGGAAACGTCACGACAAGATCGCCAACACCCAAGAGACTCAAGGTTGATGTGGTCGTCGCGACCGTGGGAGTAGCAAACTTCGTAACCTGAGAAGGATTGAAGAGCGCGTTACCGTTGATGGCAAACGTCCCGGATGTGAGTGTTTTGTTGGTCACGACACCAACTTCAGGAGGAAACGTGCCGAACTGCATGTAGACGATGTCGCCATAGGCAGGGGTGGTGTAGGCGCCTTGCGGCACGATGGTGTTCGTTCCTTGAATGTGGAAGAACCCGGTTGTAGTTGAGGATGCTTTCGCAAATTTCGTAGCCGCTGTGTAGGTCGGCGGGCTCGATACCACGATATCGAATCCGTCGGGGAAGGGTCTGATCCCAGCGCCGACGGCCGTGCCCCCCTGCGTGAAGGTGATGTTGGTGGAGTTGAGAGTGGTCTGATCGAGATTCTCGCTGAAGCCCATGTGAATGAAAGTCGAAACGGGGACGCCCGTCGAGCCGTTCGCTGGGCCTGTCATGTTGGCATTCATGGTCGGAGCGACAGTGTCCACCGTGACAACATTCGTCTGAACCGCGGTCGGGCCCGCGGGCCACGCGGCGTTCCAGCCGATGTTGGTAGGAATCATTTGGGCGAGAAACGCATGCCCGTTCACGGCGTCAGCAGAGCTTCGGATAACGATGAAGTAATCGTTGCCGGCATTTGCATCCGCGTTACCATCAGGAGCGGTCTCTGCTGTTGCAAAGGTGAGCGTTGTCGTCGCGTGCGTACCTCCCGCATTCGAGGTCCATGCGGGAGCCGCGGAGAGCGGCACCAAGTCGTCGGCGGCATCAAACGATCCATTCGTGCCCGCAGCGGCATCGTCTCGGTAGACAGCAACACCTGAAGAAGTCGCCGTCCCGAGAGCCGCAAGGTCTGTCGTCGTACCCGAAGCCGAGAAAATGAAGCCTATTGTCGTCGACGCGAGCGTCTCCGAGCTTGATACGAGGTTGAGCCCGATGACAGCAACAGCCGCCGACGAGGCCTTAACGGTCTGGCTTTGGGTCGTGAGCGAAGCCGCAGCGTTTGTGGAAACAGCGGCGTGCGCGTAGAACGCGAGCCCCGCGACAAGTGCGGCACAAAGCATTGCCGCTCCAAAAACAAAACCACCGCGCGCAAAGCGCGTGTACGACGAGTAGTTCATATGCATTCTTGCGTGTATAAAAAGGCCTCCTTTTAACGAGCGCACGCGACGACGAGCGCCTAATGAGCTTATTATTGCAGATAAATAGCCCGCAAGAGCGCGACAACGCACCCTCTGTGCATAACTCGCACCTACTTGCCGACATAGGCGCCGCGGACAGAGTCCGAATGAGCTCGGATTATGGCCCCGAACTTCCAAGATATCGCTTGAGATTTCACCTCGGCCCGATTCTTCGTCTCTCTCCCATCATCCCGAGGTTATAATACTCATACCATGGTATCAAAAATAAAACCGCAGCGCGGATTCCTTTTTGACGACACTCCCCGAGGAATCTTGGAAGCGCTCCTCGTCGCTGGCAGTATCACTGTCGCTTTGTCTGCCGCCCCGGTATTTGTCATTGCATTGGGGGCGCTCGGATACATGCTTAAGGCCGAAGACAAGACGCGACGCAAGAAACTTAATCAGTATGGCAACTACTTGAAACGTCGTAAGTACATCACCCTGCAGCAGGTTTCAAAAAATCAAGTCCGGATCTCGCTGACGCCCTCTGGAGAGCAGCGAGCTCTGGGAGCACGTGCGCGCCGTCTGCTGGGTACACCTGTCAACCGACCCCGCACATGGGATTTCAAATGGCGCTTGATCCTCTTCGATATAGCCGCGGAAGAGAGAGCGAAGCGTAACGCCTTCAGAGAATTCATCCGCAGGATAGGCGCAGTGATGCTCCAAAAGAGCGTGTGGATTCATCCGTTTGACTGCGCCGAACACATCGAGTTGTTACGAGAATACTTCAGCCTATCTGAGAGCGAACTGCGACTCGTCGTTGCCGAGAGGGTCGGGGAAGACCGCTTGCTTCGACGTCATTTCAACTTGTAACAGGCAATCGTGAGAACATTGCGGATACCATGGTACTGAAAATAAAACCAGTAGTTCAGATGAAAAGACTACTAGATGAAAAGACTACAGGAAAAAGACTATCGTAGTACGTCCCAGATTCCGGGATCCTCTCCCCCGTCAATTTTGAAGATCGAGACACCGCGCACGCCGAGCTTCTTCGCGAGCGCGATTTTATCTCTGACCGACTGCGCATCGGGCCAGACCATGTAGCGGAAGCTGAGGTTCGAGTTGTAGGTGTCGGCAAACGCGGTTGCAGATAACGCAGTCGCAAGACCGTGTATGCCTTCGCCTACCGGGACGCGCAACGCCGAGGAACTGGAAGTAAGCGCGTAGCTGAACGCCATTTCGCCCCACGGCGCTCTATACGGCATAATGCCTAACTCCGCCGCGATCGGGACGGCATAGCCGGGATTGAAGGTCCAAAGTGAATCGTATATATATTCCGGCCCTGCATAGACGGTCACACTGAACTCGTAGCCATAGGTAGGAATTCCGATCATGAGTTTCTTCTTCGAGACGTCTTTCGCCGCGAGTTTTATGGCTTTTTCCACCCACGCAGGATCTGAGACCGGCGCATAGAGCTGCGAGCTCGACGCGTATTGCGTCGCGAGCTTCAGGTCTATCCCCTGCTGGTCATATGCCATGATGCGCACGCGGTCGCAGTACTTGTTGATGGCCTTAAGGTCGTTCGCGTAGAGAGCTGCATCCGGCGGCGGAGTCGTGCCGTAGTATCGGTCGGCGACAGGCGTGCGCGCCTCGATAGTGCACATCACCCAGTGTTTGGGCATGCGAAGGTACAGCCCCTTGAGAAAAGTCGAGAAGTAATCTCGCGTCGCAGCTTTCTTACCCTCGAAATCAATATCGATGCCGTCGAATCCTTTCTCTTTCACGAGTGCGGCAATGCGATCTTCAAGTGCGATGCGCGCTTTCTTGTTGCTCAAGAGCGCGTGAAGAAGCTCACTGTTCGAGGTCATCACGGTCGGTATGAATCGCACATTCTTTTTCTTTGCCTGCGCACGAAGCGTAAGCCACGGCTCCTCGTCGAGCTTTCCGTTGTCGAGGAGCGTGCCGTCAGATTTGAGGGTGTATACGAAGGGATTTACTTCCGTGAGCTTGTCGAGATTTGGAAGCACGTCGGCGGTGCCGGTCGCAGCCCGCCAGTACGGAATCCATCCCGACACCTCAAACGGCTTATACATCGCCGCATCGGCTGAAATCGGCAACAGAAAAAAAATTGCAACAACCAAAAAACGCAGGTATTTCATAGCAGAGATGACGGTCATGTCATCGCAATGTTACGTTCCGATCCTAATTGAGCAAAATAACTATCAACAGCAGGAACAATCTCTTTTGGAGACTCAACAACCCGAAGCGGTTCGCCTTTTTGGAGCGTCTCACGTGGGTGAAAGCCCCATGAGACTCCAATTGCACCGACGCCTGCGGCTTTCGCCTCGCGCATGTCGCCCAGGGTGTCGGTGATAAAGATGCACTCCGCGGCCGACGTCTTGTACTTCTCGAATATCATTTGGATTTTCTCGCGCTTTCCAGTGTGCACATCGGCTCCCATCACTTCCGAAAAGTAACGTCCGATGCGGTATTTCTCCAGAAATCCCTGAATCGGGCTCGTGATTGTCGAGGAGACAATGACGAGAACGTACTCATGCGAAAGTTTCTCGACAACCTCGCGCATGCCGGGAAATAGTTTCGCGCGCTCCTCAAACGCTGGAGTGAAGATGCTAAACCAGTCGAGATCGTGATGGCACTCTGGTCCGTGCGGGCGCGCCAT
Organism: Candidatus Kaiserbacteria bacterium RIFCSPLOWO2_01_FULL_54_13; assembly: GCA_001781685.1. Classification (GTDB taxonomy): domain Bacteria; phylum Patescibacteriota; class Minisyncoccia; order Phycocordibacterales; family UBA2100; genus UBA10103. The sequence goes on along the minus strand of MFLZ01000015.1, from coordinate 21,020 downwards.
GAATATGTGGTGCTCCTCGTAGGCATTACCCTCGAAAACGCGCTGATACTCCTCGTCGGTGATTCGTACGCACAACTTCCGCGCTGTCGCAAATCCGACCTCATACGAATCGGCGATAACACCGTCGAAATCGAACAACACGAATTTTCGGCCTCTCATCGGACCATGATAGCAAAACACACCATCGACATTAACGCTAATCGTGAGGTTTCTTTCGCAACTGCCTATGAAGCGGACCAACGACTTTGAGCTTGGTGCCACCGCCGAAAAGAAGGAGGAGAACCACGGCTGCGAAGTGCGGCAGATGCCCCGCGAGTTCTATTGGTCCCAGAATGAACATTGGGATGGTGAAGAATGCGGCGAGAATGAATGCGTTGAGGCGTGTAATAACCCCGAGAATGAATATGAGACCGAGCAGAGATTCAACTGCTCCTGCCGAGAGCGTGAAGAGATAATCCGAGTACCATTCGAGTCCGAGAAGCTGCATGAAGTTCCAATGGTGCTCCGCGAGGAAATTGATGCCAAACTCAGGGTGCAAGATCTTTTCCGAAAATCCGAGAATGAGAAGCGTTACGCCCGTCCCAATGCGCAAAAGCGGGAGCGCGTAGTCGTGAAAGCGACGCGTGAGGTGTGCGAGCGCCCTTATGGGCACCAAGCTGAAGTAATCGCTCCCCATGATGAGTATGAAAAGCGCAGTGCTTAAGACCCATACATCTTCGAACATCGAAAGAGCTCCCACAAAAACAAAGCCCGCGGCCCACAGAAGTGCAAGAGCGATGGCCGCGACACGCGCATAGATTCCTGCCAAGAATGCGACGCCGATGACTATCTGGAAAACGATGAGAACGTACGGTACGCCCGCGCCAAGTGTGAGATTGGGAGAAAAGAGATAGCCATGCGTCCCCGCGATGACGAAGAACGCGCCGGCAACCATCGAGAAAGTGGCCGCGGCGCGCGGGAAGGCATGATCGCGCCGCGGATGCAGGAACGAGAGTTGTAAAAGTCCCCGCCGCTCGAGGTAAATCCCTGCAGCAACAACCGCGAGCGCAACGAGCGCCCATGCGCCAAGATAGAGCGCCGTGGGTTCGTACGTCATGTACGGCGGGACATCCCCCTCCGCAAACCATCGCGTGTGCGCGAGCGCAAAAAGCGGCAAAATTACTGCCGCAATAGTGGTGAACGAAAGCAGCGGAACAAGAAGGACCACCATGGCACCTAATGACCCCCACTCTCTTCCATCTCGCCGTCGAAGATCGTGGGATCCGCTTCGCCCTCCACGTGCAAGACTCCCCACGCGCCGCGGTCCAAGCGCGCGAGTGCATGGTCGACGAACGCGTAATTCCCCGGAAAGTTGAGATCAAACTCGACGACTGACGCACCGCCCGCCGGGACGACAGTCGTTTGGACGTTCCTGATTCCGTCGCGTAGTGCTGCTTCCGGATACACGGTATCGAAAATCTCTCCGATCACATGGAAGTTCGACGCGAGGTTCACCCCGCCGTTCCCCACAAAGATACGCAACGTCTCGCCGACATTCCCCGTCATGTTCCCGACGAGACCTTTGACCCGACCGTTCCAGACGATGTATTGCGGCGTCCCGTCGAGCATTTTTCGCGCATCGAATATCTGCAAACCCCGCTTGCCCAAATCGCCCGTCGTGTAGAACTCTCCCTGCATGACGTAGAGCTCGCGGTCAACGGGCGGAAGCCCCTCCGCGGGCTCCACCAATATGAGACCGTACATGCCGTGCGTCATGTGATTCGCGACGTTGGGCTCCGCACAATGGTAGACAAAGAGTCCGGGCCGGAGCGCCTTGAACGTGAGCGTCTTCGACTCACCCGGCTCGACCATTGTCACTACCGCTCCCCCTCCGGGGCCCGTGACAGCATGGAGATCGATCGAGTGGTGGTGCAGACTCGCTGGATCATTTGTGAGCGTGAGCTCAACTGTGTCGCCCTCGCGCACGCGCAAGAAGGGGCCGGGCACGCGGCCGTCGAACGTCCAGTAATTCACGTACACGCCCGGCGCCATTTCTGCAATAACTTCTTTTGTCGTGAGCGCGATCTTTACGGTCGTCGGCTCCGAGCGCGCAATAGGCGGAGGAATCTCGGTCGGATCGCGCGCGATGTCGGAGACGCGCTCAAAGCTGCCGATGTTCTTAAAAAACGCGATGACATTTCCGAACGGCAACACTGGCCCCTCCGCGGGCCCAAACGTAGTGAGCGAGAAGGGATATTGTAAGCCGCGGGGAAGTCCTACGGGTGCGTAGAAGAAGATGGAGACTCCAACGAATACCGCGGCGAGCGCGAGCGCGATCCACTGCGAATGGAGTTTGCGCAGGACGAGATAGATAAGAACGCCCGCGGCCGCATACGCGATCACGAGTCCAAACGTTTGCACGAAAATGTACGAAAGTAGTGTGGTTACCCATTCCATAGGACACATTGATTATCGCACGGCCGCGGCCCACCAAGGCGGGCCGCGGCCTATTCTTATTCGTAATGAAGTTCTATCTTGTCACCGTCACGCATCATGTAGTCACCGAATTCCGTGCTCTCGGCTCCGTTCACCGTCATGCGCATGTTATTTCCGAATGAACGCATGTCCTTTCCCCAGTTCCTGAAGAAATTCCCGAGCTCGAGGTCCTTCTCACGAACGACACCCCCGAACTCAAGATGAATGATCGGGAGATCATCATGCGTATGCACGGGCTGGTGCACCGCGCCGATACCGATATTCTCAGGTATTTCGATTTTCTCGCCTTTGATATAGATCTCCAGTCGCGGATGCCAGTGGATCCCTTTTTGCGCTATCACACCAGGATCACTGCTCTGGAGCAGCTTCGACCATCCGAAGAGTCCACCAATAAGAACGACGATACTGATAATCCACCACTTTGCCGCTATATTTTTCATGACTTTAGTGAGTAACGTGCTCGCCAGAGCCTCCGCAGCCATCCGAAAGATTCCAGACCTCGGTCACCTGCTCGCCGGTAAACCCGTACTTCTGAATGAGTAGTTTTCCCAAGCCTCCGTAGACGTACCATCGCCAACATTTGCAGCAGCAGGGGCCCTTTTCGTGTGAATTCGCCATCGCGTATGCGTATGCCTCTTGCTCCTCGGGCGTAAGTTCAATTTCATAGTACGCTTTGAGTTTCTTAGCGAGACTTGCGGGAATGTCGTACGGATCGGGAGGGATCTCTGTGATGTCTTTGTATTTTTTTAATCCTTCAACCTGCTCGAAGTAGCGATGCATGCTCATTGGAGAGCAACACGATCCCCGGAGCCGGTCCGTATCGCTCATCGCGTCGATAGACTCCGCAAACGATGTCGAGCACGAGGAGTTACCACTCGCACTCAAGTAATTGAACTGCGCGGCGAGCGCGACATTACCAGCTGGATGCGTCGGCGCAGACAATATGGCCGCGAGAACGAGCACAGCGGCAATCGCGAGTGCGACTGATGAAAGGACATTCGTGTGCATGCTACTCGCCGTACCCGGTCAGTACAATTTGGCATGGTGTCTGCCGCAGATACGCCAACCGGATTTGTAATGGGAGATACCACATAGCATTCAGTTTTCTATTCGAATAATTCTCCACCAAGGCGATGCCAAATTGTCCTACCGGGCGTACCAGCTTCTTTGCCACTCCTTCATTTGGTCGATTTCGCGGGTCTGCGCGGAGATGATGTCTTCAGCCATCTTCTTAATCTCCTCGTGCTTCGCGTTTTTGAGAGCCGCTTCTGCCATTTCGACGGCGCCCTCGTGGTGCACAATCATTTCAGAAATGAACGCGCGATCGAACGCATCGCCCGAAAGATCCTCGAGCTCGCCCATCATTCCGTGCATGACATCTTCCATTTCCATATCAGCGCGCATCATGCCGCCCATGCCCATCATGCCTGCACCTACTCCGCGGTTCCCCAAGGCAAGCCCGATGACGAGCCCCACGAGGAGCGTGAGAAGTGCGACGATAATTAAGTTGTTGTTTGTGTTTTCCATATTTTTCTTGTTACGTCTTTTATAATTAATAATTGCATTCTACCTTCCTAGCCTGCCGCTACGCAACTAGACGCTACAGCTCACGCCACTCTCGCCCCGTATTTCTGCAACTTCGGCAGAAACGCGCGCGTAGCCTGACGCGCTCGAGTAGTCAACTCCAAGCGCTTCTTGCGGAGACACGTTCTCCCATGCAATCCCTTTCTGCTGTTTGTAGAGCGCTATCGTCTGATACGTATCTGGGAACCAGTACGAATTCACGGCGAGCGCCGCGTCCCACATCTCCTGCTCGCTTGTGCCTTGCGACGCCATAAGTTCCAAGAGCCCGAGCATTGCCATCCCGTGATTGCAATCCGGAAAGTGCGTCGAGTTGTCGCAGCACGGCCGGAAGATTCCCTTGCTCACACGCTCCACGAGGCGCTGCCTCTCCGGAGAGAGAACGACGAACGAATGGCGGTTGTAGTGATCCATTGCGTCGCCTCGTGCGAGCGTCCAGCCGCCCGTCGATGCGAATCCACCCGCTCCACCGTATGCCGGATTCATCATCTCCGTTTTGTCTTCGAGAATTGGGTTCTTGTTGGCAAGACCGAAGGCCCAGAGAAGGTTGAGAAGATAGGGGGCATTTTCCCGCGTGATGCGAATCCGCTCCGGACTGTTTCCATCCAACAACTCTGCCTCTTCTGCCGAGAGTTCCCCATAGAGCGAAACGAACTTCTCCCTATCAATCGCGCCTGATTCGACGAGTCGCTTGCCGAGATCTCCCCAGACTACGGGCAGCTCGACTCCCTCCTCCGGAGTAACATTGCCACCCGATGGCAAGGTAAGACCTTGCCATTGCGAAGAGTAGGAGTTCCGACCCGCTACGATAAACACGACAAGGGCGATGAGCGCAATTGGAATCGCAAAGCGGTCAGCCAAGCGATCAAGAATGGTAGTGGTCATATTTTATTCGTCGCAACAATCCTCCATCTTTTTGACGATATCCTCGACCGAACGCCTTTTGTCCGTTCCCTTCATGGAAAAGCGGAACCCGACGGCCCTCAATCTCCTTACTGTTTCTCGTACGCCCACCTTTTGAATTTCGTTCAAGATCAGACGACGTTGTTCGCATCCGGGACAATGTGGGATGTGAAGAACTTTTGCGAGTTTTGCGATCGCGTCTCCCAACTTGAATTGCTGTTTAGACATAGAGAACTAAGATTCCTAGTAATACCATCGCAATGCCACTCCAGAGGCGTACTAAGGAGAGATTCGTCCGCCGCCACTCTTGCATCCGATCGACAACCTCTCTCCTCGCCGCGAGGTACAAGACCGCCGCAAGCGGCAGAATGAGAATCGCATTGTAGAGGACGAGGTAGCCTACCCCCGCCGTGTAGGTCGCGCTGTCATGGAGAAGCCCTATCACCATGAGGTACGGCCCGCCCATGCAGGGGAACTGGCAAAGTCCCACGAGAAGTCCGAGCACGAATGCTGCGGGGATCGAGACCGAATTCATGAGTTCCGCCATTTTCCGGTGCGCGCTCGCGGGAATGGAGAGCTTGAGAGGAAACGACGGAAGGAGCCAATTAATCAGATTGAGAAGGCCAAACCCGATGAGAAGTGTCGCACCGAGCTTTCCCATGAAGTGCGGCACGTTGAGAATGTGCAGCACATAGAAGGCTCCGAGGCCGATGCCGAGGTACGCGACGAAGATGCCGGCAATGTAGACGCCGCCGATCGCAAGGATTTTTCCCCTCGTCATCTGTATCCCGAAGAGGAATGCGATGGTGATGAGGAGGATCGAGAATGAGCACGGATGTACGCTGTCGAGAATCGCGGAGACGCCGACGATCGGGAGGAGCCATCTGCCGGCGTCCGAGACACTCCAGATGAACTCCGACGTGCCCGGCGCGAATTTCAGAAGCGTTATGCCCGCGAGCGCCACGAAGAGAACACCCACCATGATAAGTATTTTTTTCATGGCTAGGGCGT
>MFLZ01000015.1:0-15036 GCA_001781685.1 Candidatus Kaiserbacteria bacterium RIFCSPLOWO2_01_FULL_54_13 | reverse complement strand
CTTCCCGCCGGCCGGAACGACTTCATTCGCTCTCGGCACGGAGCTGCCGTGCCCGACCATTCCGAATGGTCCGCGGCGTACGCCGTCCTTCACGATGAAGGCGGTGGTGCACATGCACGAGGTAGTGAGACTTTGGAGTGTGATGTCTTTGTCGGTCGGATTCGTGACTTCGAACATTTTCTCGACATTCCCGTTCTTCATCGAGATCTCCCCGAAATCATAGAATGTCTCCGCTGCGGCAAGCGCGCTTTTTTGTGACACGCTGTTCCCCGGAAGCGACGCTCGATTCTCTGCGCCCCAGACGAAGAGCCCGATGACGCCGAGGACGAGCGCGCCCGCTGCAATTGTAGTTTTGTTCATATCTGTGTACCGTTAGAAAACCTAAAGGTCCTCTTTAGAGAGGACCAACGCAGCGCCTACAAATCCGTGCTACGGATCTCTACGCGCCGCAGATACGTGAGGGACTGTTCTCAAAAAGAGAGAGCCACCGGAGAAATTTCTCTCGATGCGATGTGTGAAAATCATCCTGCCAGCGCACCCTCTGCCGTCTGAGCGGGATTGGACGCAACTTCTCTTTCGTGGCAAGAACGGCCGCAAGGAGCAAAAGTAGAAGCGTGATTAGCGCAAAAAAAGTTGAGGCTATGGTGAATTCTGAAAAAGTCTTGTATGCGGTAATGTGATAGAGGGCGGAAGAGAGTGCGTCCTCGGGGCAGACGGCATTCTTGTTCACGACGGATGCGATGCAGCCGGATCCATGGCTCATATCATGGCTCATTCCGACAAATCCAAACACTCCAACCGCAACAACCCCGATAGTGAGAACCGAAGTTACCCAGAATTTCATGCGGTACATAATACCATTCATAAGCAAAATGGCAACATCCCACGGGAGGACGACATTCAGAGCGACAATGATATATGAGACAGCGCGTTCACCGAAGCCCAGCCTATTGATTCCTGTTGTCTACGCCTAAGAACGAGTGGAGCAGGCACCACGCCGAAAAGCTCTCGAAAAGCGCGATCCACCCTACGAGGAAAATGCCCCAATCGACAAGCGGGATGCCGTATGACGGCGCCCACGGCCCAAGCCACCAGAGAGCGAGCGCGAAGCGCAGTATCCTGTCGAGACGTCCAAGATTTTGAGTCATAGTTTTTTGTAATGATTAGATTTCAATACTTTTTTTTACCTGATGATCTGATCTGTATCGACCAGCCTTTCGGCGACAGATTTTCTTTTGAAACAGTCTTGTGACTTCTTTTCATAGAACGAAAAGTGGTTCATTTACTCAACCGGTTGTACAAGAAAGCGACTGAATACCCAAGAATCCAGAAAACTGCAGCCTCGAGAACCGTTCCAAGTACGACATGCGACAGACCGGAGTCAAAACTTGTAACATTCAACTTCAGCCCCGCGATAAATATGTTCATCGCCCACTCGTAGGTACCTGGGGAAACCCATATCCAGAGATGAAAAAGCGGATGCAAAACTAAGTCAATAATTGCGAAAGTATTTGCGAGAGCTACGGCATTGAGTTTGTTCATAAGTTACTTCGCGTTGTCGATGATATTTCGGACCATGCTGTCGACCTCCTCCGGCATCCTGCCTAAGTTTGCGTTCGGGAAAAACTGAGGCAGAATAATCGGACGCATTCCGGAAATAACCATCTGGCCGTCCTTGACGTACACGTTTATCTTGCAGGGCATGCACAGCCCGATTTTGATGTCGGCGCTCAAAAAGGCGTCTGCGTACTTGGCGTTACAAAACTCGATTATCTTAAACGGTTCTCGTTCAAATCCCTTCTCATTCAGAGTCTTTTGCACGTCGTGAACGTGCAAAACTTTCATACCGGAGCGGGCGATCTCTTCCTGCACGCCGTGCACGGCCTCGTCAAATTTCTTTCTCGTGGTTGTGGTGTAGTCGAATTCCATAATGTCTTTGCTCGTTATACTTTTAATTTCGATTCAACCCGCTTTAATAGTACCGCGTTTGTGGCAACGATAATTGAAGACGCAGACATAAGAAGCGCAGCGATCTCGGGCCGCAAGGACCAGCCGAGCGCGTTGTAGAAGACGCCCGCGGCAACGGGAATGGCAAGCACGTTGTAGATAGCGGCCCAGAAAAGATTCTGCTTCATCTTCACGACGGTCGCTTTGCTCAAGCGAAGTGCCGCCACGATGTCGTAGGGATCAGATTTCATAAGCACAATATTTCCAGTTTCAATCGCGACGTCGGTCCCTGCGCCGATCGCTATGCCAATATCAGACTGCGCCAAGGCAGGTGCATCGTTGATGCCGTCTCCCACCATGGCAACGAACTTTCCTTCGTCTTGCAGTTTCTTCACGTAGCTCGCCTTTTCCCCTGGAAGCACCTGTGCGAAATAGCGATCAATGCTGAGCTCCCTAGAAATTGCTTTGGCAACTTGTTCGTGGTCGCCGGTGATCATCGCAACTTCAAGTCCCATTTCTTTGAGCTTCGCTATCGTCTTCTTTGCGCTCTTTCGCACCGTATCGGCTACACCGATTACTCCGGCAACCCTGCCATTAATCGCCACGATGCTGATGGTGTTGCCCGTCGCAAGCAGGAGGTCGATTTCTTTCTGGAGGGGTGAGAGATCGATGCCACTCTGCCGCATCAAACGCTCCGTCCCCGCAATGACTGGCTTTCCATCGACAAACGCCTTCACGCCATGTCCGCCCACCGCTTCGAACTTCTCGACTTTTTTATCAATGGAAAGATTGCGCTTCTTTGCTTCTTCAAGAGTGGCGGCACTGATGGGATGATTCGAGTTTCTCTCTGCGGCAGCCGCGACAGAGAGCACTTCGTTTTCGTCCGATCCCGGAGCAAAAACAACTTCGGTGACTTTCGGCTTTCCTTCGGTCAAAGTTCCCGTCTTGTCGAGTACGATTGCGCTCAGCTTAGAGGTGTTTTCCAAGGTCGCTGCGTCTTTGATGAGAATATTGTGCTTGGCCCCGAGGCCAGTCCCCACTGCAACCGCCGTTGGGGTCGCAAGCCCCAAAGCATCCGGGCACGCGATGACGACCGTAGAGATGGCAAAGGTAAGAGCAGTCAGGAGTCCCGCGCCCGCGATAACGTACCAACCGAAAAACGCCGCGAGTCCCGAGCCGATAGCAAGGACGACGAGCCATGCGGCGGCTTTGTCTGCGATGCGCTGCCCCGGCGCCTTCGAGTTCTGCGCGATCTCGACCATTTTGATAATTTGTGCGAGCACGGTTTCAGAGCCAACCTGTGTCGCTCTAAACCTGACTGCCCCCGTGAGATTAACCGAGCCGCCTACCACCTTGCTGCCACGCTTTTTGGCAACCGGAATGGACTCTCCCGTCACCAGTGATTCGTCTATAGACGTTTCTCCCTCGGTTATCTCACCGTCCACCGGCACTTTGTCGCCGGGACGAAGTACGACAATATCGTCATGCACGATTTCCGCGCTCGCAATGGTGATCTCCTTTTCTCCACGAATGACAGTCGCTTTCGGCGGCACGAGATCGAAGAGCGCGCGCAAAGCATCGGAGGTACCGCGCCGCGATTTCATTTCCATCCAGTGGCCGAAGAGGACGAATGTGACAAGGAGCGCCGCAGCTTCGTAAAATGTTTCCGACTCGGGCTGGATGAACGTGATGAGCACGCTAAAGAGATATGCCGCCAAGACGCCGGTCGCAATAAGGACCGACATGTTCAGGACGCGCGCCTTGAGCGAATAGTACGTGCCAGTTATGAAAATCGAGCCAGTCCAGAAGACAATCGGCGTCGTGAGGATGAAAAGAAGCCAGTTGACTGGAATCGGCGTTGGCAAGTCGAGCTTGAAGAAATTCAACCCCACCGGCGAATAGAGAAAAATGGGGATTGAGAGCACAAGCGAAATCAAGAATCGGCGGCGCATATCCGCTTCCATCGCCTTCGCCATCTGCGGATTAGTCATCGCCGCCTCGTGATCCCTATGACTTTCCTTCTGCATGCCTGCCCCGTTAGAAGTGCCGCTTCTAACGGGGTCGTGGCCAGCGTGTGCGTCAGACGGTTTGCTTTGTGGAATAAGGTCCATCCCGCACCCGGGACACTTGCCCGGCTCTTTTTTGACCACTTCCGGATGCATCGGGCAGGTATAGATTTTTGGTATTGCAGAATCGCCCATAATATTATTCTAAAGAATACGTAGTCCCACTTCAGAGACAAGTATTCCGTCAAGATGATCCATTTCCTGATATATCGCACTTGGTCCTCTCAAAGTCATTTCGCGTGAGTTGCTGTTAAGGTCTTGGTATTTAACTCTTGTCCACAAATACCTTCTTACTAAGTATTTTTCTTTTGGATTTAAGCTGTAGCATTTCTCTATAGATGGAAATGGAAACCGTTTTTCAACTAAGATCGGATTGACCAAAATTTCGTATTCGTTTTTGACCTTTCTTAATGCGATTATTCGTTTTGAATATCCTATTTGATTTGCGGCAAAACCCAACCATCTGTTCCGCCATTTTGAAACCGATTTTATGACAGTCAACAATTCGCCAGCAATGTGCTTAGCTTCCTCAAAGTTAACAACCGGCTCACATTTCAGATGAAGCAAGGTGTCGGGTTCTTGTATAATTTTTAGTGCCATTGATTTTTAACTAATCCGTAAAAATTACTTTTTCTGCGCCAACTTATAAACTTTTAGAACCTCATTGGCTGTCTTCTTTTCTTTGTCTTTGTACTTCTATCAAGTTCATTCCACACTCCGGACACATGCTGGGCTTATCGCGCAACACTTCGGGATGCATCGGACACGTGTACAGTGCGAGATGCGCCGGAGAGGGTTCTGCTGCATGCGTCTCTGAATCACCGCGGCGCTTCATGTAAAGAACGCGATGACGATCAGAATGACAATGGGCACAGCGCAACAGAGCGCCATCAACCACATGTGCTTCGAATTGTGATTACCTCCGTGCATACCCGGCTAGTACAATTTGGCATAGTGTCTGCCGCTTAGTAATTCGACCAAGTTGCATTTTGTCGATGTCATACGTTTGTTTGAATGTGAGCTGGGTAAACTTCCACAAAGGCGATGCCAAATTGGCCTACCGGGCATAGCTTCAACTCTTTATCGTGTTCCAGAGGTACGCGAAGAGCCACACGCCTGCGGCTGCAACGACGTTCCAGACGACCAAACCGGCCACAAAGGAGCCGAGGGTAAAGGGCCCCGAGGTGAGAGGAACCTGTGCGTGGAGCGCCATCGTGAGGAAGAGGTCCCTGACTCCCGGAAAGAGCCAAACTGCGACGTAGCACACTGTGTAGGCGATGCTCGTCCACGCCGCGGTAACGGTCAGTAAATGTTTTACGTTTATCATAGATTTTTTATCTTTTGAACTGATACGCTGATAATTCATCGCGCCGGATCGACCGCTCCGGCCTAGTTTTTGTATTGCGCGAGCTTATAAACCTTGAGAACTTCTGCAATGGCTTTCCCTCCCTTGCCCGCCTTCATCGCGTGAAGTACGTGGGTCTCAAGATGATTTTTTAGTACGAGATCCTCCACACCCGACAGCGCCTCTTTGATAGCACTAGCCTGCGTGATGACGTCAACGCAGTACTTCTCCCCTTCGACCATGCGCTCAAGTCCCTTCACCTGCCCGGCAATGATACGAAGCCGCCGCAGGGTCGCTTTCTTGATATCCGCCTTCATGTGTTCAGTATACCCCCCGGGGGTATCTAGTCAAGTGCGCGTCTGTGCATAAAAGAGAGCTGCCCGCGTCTGACGCGGGCCGCTCTTATTACTCAAGCGAGTAGGCATAAGCGATTTGGAGTCTTCGCGCAGGCCGGCGGGCCGAGCGGGAGCAATTTTTCAGCAGAAAAATATGCGACTCCAAGACGCTTGTGTTTGCGAGCGCTCCCTTTACTGAACCGTGAAGTAGACGATGTTTGTCGCTCCTGTTGAATTCGTTACGTAGACCGGATAAGTGCCGGGCGTCACCGTTTGAACGGGCGCTCCGCAGAAATACCCGGGAGCAATGAGGTCACACGCGGATACATTCGTTGGGACTGCATATGCAATCTGAGTACCGCTATTCGTCGAGGAGACACTGCGCGACCCGCCGATTCCGAAGTGCACGACATTGTCTGTCGAAGCAAAGCCGCTTCCATACAATGTCACCGTGGTGCCAACCGCGCCCTGCATCGGAGCAAGAGAGTTGAGGTTAAGCGGGCCTGAGCCGCCGCCCGTGGAGATAACTGTCACCGTCTTAGTCGCAGTCACAGAGTTGCCGCCTCTCGAGCTGGAAACCGTGAACGTAATGGTGTAGGTGCCTGCACTGTTATACACGTGCGTGAACGTGAGCGTTTGCTGCATGCCGAAGGCGTACGGAGGAGCAACAACGGGTGTATACGAAGGACTGCCGTCGCCCCATGTCACGGTCGTCGAAAGGTACGCACCATACGGTACATTGACGACGACAATCCACGTGCCCTGCGCACCGAGGTTTATGGATGTCGGGCCCGATACATCTGCAATCGAAAGCGAGCTCGACCCCTGCATCGTGACCGAGAGCGTGAGGGAGTTGCTTTGCGCGCCCGTCGCGTTCACGACACGAACGGGATAGTTCCCCGGTAGAACCTGCTGGAAGCCGTACGGCGTTTGTATCTGAGAAGGAATCATAAACGTCATGGTCGTCCCGTTGTTCGTGGACGCGACGTTTGCAATGACACTTTCGCCAAAGTAGATAGTGTTCCCTACCGAGGAGAAGCCATTGCCGCGGATAGTTACCGTTGAGCCCGCGCTCGCCCAGTTCGGTGAGAGATGATCGAGCACGACGTTGCTGTAGATGCCGCACGGCTGACTCCACAACTGCCACTGATAGTACGACGGAGCGCAGACCGAGGGTGTTTGCGACACTGTCAGAGAAAGACTGTTCGAGGTGCCCCGCGAGTTTGTAACATACACACTGTAAGTGCCCTGCGAGAGCGATGGCACGGTAAACGTGAGAGACGTGCCGCCACTTCCGTATGCAGTTGCCGTCGAGCCGCCCACGTGCACCGTGTTGCCGTACGCGTCGAATCCTGTTCCGTAGATGGTTACGGATGTCCCGACCTGCGCGCTATACGTCGAGAGTGAGCTTATCGATACGCTGCCGAAAGGATACGTCGGGTATGTGCTTGGGAGAGTGGGCAGATAGCTCGGCGTCGTGTAAGGGTAGGGGGTTGGATAGGTAACGGGAGCAGGAGCAGCGTGGCTCGGAGGAAACGGAGTTTCAAATCCACACGAGCGCGTTTGGATGGCGGAGCGAGTCGCCGAATCAAGAGACCCCGTCATGGAAAGCCCGGCGGTCTGTTGGAAATTCCGCACTGCCTGCACCGTCGCCTGTCCAAAGTAGCCCGTGATCATCCAGCTGCCTCCACCGGGATAGTTTTGCGCTACGAGAAATTGCTGGAGTTTCGTGACCTCGCTTCCACGGGATCCAAACGAGAGATCGCTCGTAAGAACTACACAGCCCGAGGTCGAAACCGGAGCCGGAGTATAGGCAGGAGCGCCAAACGCGGGCGGAAAGTAGGTCTGCGCCGAAACCGTGCCTGCAAGGAGGAGTACTACGAGAGCCGGAATAAGTGCTACTTTTTGCATAAAAAATGGCTTAAAACCTTAGTTTAGGATACTGACTAATGGGTACCAGTGCCGCCTTTATGCATCAGACGGGTGGGGTTTGTCAAGCCCTGCCGATTCTCGCGTGATCAGCCCTTCCTGAACCTGATTTGATCTGTGAGTAGGAGTACTCCAAGCACGAACGGCACAAGCGAGAGAATCTGCCAGACAGTAGGCACTTGATTGAGAATGATCCACGCAAAAAGAAGCGTGAGAAACGGCGTGAGGCTCGAGAGCGCGATCGCCTTCATAACAGATATTCGGTGAATAGCCTCAATCCATAGCAGTTTGGCAAGACCGAGAAGCAAAATACCGTTTATAACAACAAAAAGAAGAGAAGCTCCCGGATCTTCGAGTGAGATGTGCATATTCATGAGATACGCAACTGCAAATACGATCGGAATCGTTGCGAGAGTTCGTAAGAGCATGATCGCCTCACTCGAAGCGATTTTGCGAGCCCTTTGCTGATACAAATTTCCGATGGGAGCACATATCGTCGCGGCAAGAATGAGCACGTCCCCCACATTGATGCCAGAGAAATTGCGTCCAAGAATGATAATGGCTCCTATAACCATTAGTCCGGAGCCCAAAATATGGGTATACGAGATATGCTCTCTGCGAATCAGATGAAAGAGCACGAACGATGTGAAGATCTCAAACATTGCGATGATAGCGGCGTTTCCGGGCGTGGTGTAGGTAAGGCCGACAAAAAACAATCCGTAGTACAGAACTCCGATGAAAAGCACGGCGGGTAAGATATATTTCCACAGCTGGAGACTGAACAATTCTGAAGATTTCCTTCGAAACGCAACGAATATTCCGAAGAAAAGTAGGGCGAATAGTGAACTCCATGCGTATGAGCTGAGGCTCGGCATAGTCGCATAGGAAAGCACCGTGAAAATAGGGAACAATCCCCAAAGAGCAGAATGAGAGAGTACATACCACTCTCCTTTCCGTTGTTCGGAGAGCCTATCCATTCGCGCAATTGTGCCACGCAGCAGCACTCGCACAAAGCAATCTAGTCCTCTCCACTATTCCCCTCTTCTTTCTCCTTCCATCCCTTCTTTCCCTCCTTCTGCTCATCACCCTGCGTATCGGAGTCTCCAGATTCATCGTCATTCCCGTTCGACTCAATGTCAGGTGCGGGGAGAAGGATATGTTCGCGGAATTTTTCCTGCGCTTCGAGAAAAGTCTTCACCGTCACAGCGTCATTGAGCGCGCGCTCGATCCTTCCTTTCTTTGAAGAACCTCCCTTGTCCTCATGCAGTTTCTTGATGAGACCGCGGATATTGGAAATCTGGGCCTTGGTGCGCGCGCTCGTCGTGGCTCCGAGTCTTTCCCGGAGAGCAGATAAATGCGCTTCGGCCTCCTTGAGAGTCGTTGACGCCGTAAGTTCGATGCGCGCGACGACTTCCGCGTCGGTGTCGTCTGCAGGAAGAGCGGCGGAACGCGTCATCGTGGCATCTTCCGCGGAGAATTGAGCTGTCTCTAAAGCTCGGGAGCGCTCGACCTTCGGGGCGACAGGTGTTTCCGCACGCGCTAATCTACGACCGCGCTCCCGCAGAGTACGCGAGAGATTCTCGGATTCTCGACGGCTCTCTGTGTCCTCCCCTTTCTCGCTAAGCCGAGCTATGACAGCGCTGTGCGCCCCGACTGCAGATTCAAAACGCGCGGATATATCCGCGGCAGCGATAGGATTCTCTTCCTCGACAGCGGCAACCGCTTCCTCGACTACTTGTGCATGATCATTGAAGCGCTCTTCTAGCGCGACTTTTGCCTCAGCCGTCATAGTGCCGCGCGCAGACAGAGCTTCTGCTTCCTGCATCCTTCGCTCTGCAAAGCGCGCGTGTACCGTGGCTTTCGATTCCGCCGACTGCGCGAGTGCCGCAACTACCTTCTCGTTCACGCTGACCTTTATGGGATACAAGAAATCACCCGGCACGGCCCCCTCGGCAGCGTACGCGGTGCCACCTCCGACGATTGCGAGTATCAAGACGAACGCCAACGCAGATGCGATGCGCGGGATGAAGAAAATAATTGGGCTCGGTGTGACACGAATAGGGCTCTTCTGCGGTGGGCGTGCACGCATAGCACTCTCAAGCACGCGACGCATGAGTGCTCGCTCCCTCTCGGAAAGCCGGACTTCTTGCATTTCTCTCTTTAATTGTTTGAAAAAGGATGTCATACCGTGTAGATTATTCAGATTCGAGCAGTGCGCGCAGCTTCTTTAATCCGCGATGCAGCCGTACCGAAACGACATTCTCGCTTTCTTCGACAAGAGCAGCAATCTCAGAAATCGTAAGGCTGTCTATGTATCGCATCGCGAGAACTTCCCGATACAGATCCGGCAACTCCCGCATCGCCTCTACGGCGCGAGCGCCGTCAAAACGATCAAATGCGGCCTCGAGCGTATTCGTGTAGTCGCGCGGCAGATGTGACTCAATCTGGCCTCCATCATCGTCTTCGAGCATCTCGTCAAGCGAGAACGACTTCGCCTTACGATATTCATCGATAATAAGGTGCCTCAAGGTCCTGAAGAGAAACGGTCTTATCTCGCGGATCTCCTCGCCACGCTCCGCGTACTGCCACGCTCGAAGAAAACATTCCTGCGTGAGCTCGAGTGCGCGGTCACGATCCGGGAGTCGCAGAGACGCGTGCCGGAAAAGCTCGTCGGAATGCCGCTCGAATGCATTGCGAAACAATTCTTGTATGTCCTTCATAGGAGACGTAGAAAGCGAACGTCTATTACCCTAGCATACTGACTTATACTTTTGTGTCCTCAATCGTTGCCTCCTCGCGCCGGATCCAAACGAACGCGGGAATGGAAAAAAGCTCATGCACTTTCAAGAGACGCCGTGCTGCGAAGAGCGCGGCGAGGATTGCCGCGACGCCCCCGAGCGCAAGCGCCCATCGGGGAGAGACGTACTCACCGACAAATCCGATAACGGGTGCACCTATTAAGGTCGAGCCGAAAATCGCCATCGACCAAAGTGACATGACGCGTCCGCGCATGTGAGGAGCGGATTCAAGCTGAACCATCGTGTTAGCTGTCGAGCTCATGTTTATGGAAAAGAATCCTACAAACACCATAGCGACGGTCGCAAGCCCGAGAGATGGCATGACGGCAGTCACACATACCGAAAGACCGAAGAGAAATACCCATACGACGAATTCGTGCGCTCCAATCTCCTTCCTGCTTGCGCTGAAAAGTCCTCCGGCAACACTTCCTGCTCCCATCGCGGAAAGCAGTGCCGCGTAATCAGCAGCACTCCCGAGAAACGTCGTGTACGCGAGGAGTGGAAGCGATGTCTGGAATTCGTACGCGAGCGTGCCGATGACGGCCACCGATATAAGAATTGTTCGAATGAGAGGCACCGAAGCCGCGTAGAAAAGCCCCGCGAGTACGTGATCCACTTTTCGTTCTTCGTGCAGCTCGCGGTGGAGCTCTTCTCTGCGCATGAGAAAAAGGGCTATGAGACACGCGACAAATGACAAAGAATTCGCAAAGTAGCAAAATGCGATGCCAGCACTTGCAATCAGGGTACCTGCAAAAAGAGGGCCAAGTGCCCGCGCGAGATTCGCCCGCGTTGAGCCGAGCGCCACTGCATTTTTTAAGTACTTGGGACCCACGATCTCGTGTACAAAGGTCTGCCGCGATGGTCTGTCTATGACATCTACAAGACCGAAAAACAAAGCGACGAGATACAACATCCACATCTCGATAGTGTCGGTATAGATAAGTGCACTCATCATGAGCGCAAGTAGAGCCGACACGAACTGCGTCGCGTAGAGAAGTTTCCGCTTGTCGAACGAATCAACCACATTCCCCGCGAGTATGCCAAGCGCAAGAAGTGGCGCGAAACGGAACGCAAGAATACTTCCAAGCTGGACACCAGAGCCCGTCAATTCGAGGACGAGCCATCCCATTGCGACTACTTGCATCCAAGTACCCACATCGGAGAGTCCCTGACCGATGAAGTAAAGGCGATAGTTGCGTATCTTGAGTGACGCAAACGTAGCCTCCCCAAATGACCTAAGAGCCTCCATTTCAAGAATAAAAACATGCATCCGTCCTTTCCGCTATCTAACCTTCAAAAGAGTCACCGTATGTCAAGGACGGTCCTTGACACAACGTTTTTGACACAAAAGCTAGCTCCTTTGCTCTGAGATTATCTTTCCGTCGTCGAGCTGCACGATTCGCTGCGTGAGTTTCGCGTATTGATCTTCATGCGTCACCATGATGATGGTTTGCCCGCCGCGGTGCAGCTCGGTAAAGATTTCCATGATTCGCTTTGCCGATTCGTTGTCGAGGTTGGCGGTCGGCTCGTCGGCAAAGAGAATTTTCGGCTTGTGCGCAACCGCCCGCACGATAGAGACGCGCTGCTGCTCGCCTCCCGAGAGCTGAGATGGGAGGTTTCCGAGGCGGTGACCGAGATTCGCACGCTCCATGGCTGCGATTGACTCCCCGTACGCCTCCCCTTTCGTGAGCCCCTGCATAGGCAAGGGGAGCGCGATGTTTTCGAGTGCCGAGAGCTCCGGCAGCAGTGCGTAATCTTGGAACACAAAGCCGAACTTCATGAGACGGAAGCGCATCTTCTCAGAGGCACTCATCGTGTGCGTATCGTGCCCGTCGATGATAACCTTCCCTTCCGTCGGATCATCGAGGAGGCTCATCTGGTAGAGAAGTGTCGACTTACCCGCGCCGCTTCTCCCCATAATGGCGACCCACTCGCCTTCGCGAGCCTGAAAGTCGATACCTCTCAAGACAGGCGTGAACACATCGCCGTTCTTGAATGTTTTTACCAACTTCGTAGTCTGAATCATGCGCGATCAGTTGCGACCCAAAATTGAGTCGAGGGTGTTTTTCCTGATAATCATCCAAGCCGGAATGTATCCCGCGACCACGGTCGAGAAGACGAGAAGTCCGACGCGAAAGAGCGTTTGGTCGACGGGTGCGACGAGAATGCCGTCACTGAACGGAAAATCTATCGGGTGCGCCGCAAAGAACGGAACGAGGAGGCCATAGACAAGCCCGAGACCGACGACTGAGCCGAGCGAGGCGTAAAAAATGGATTGAAACACATACGAAAACTCAATCGCGCGCCCGTCGATGCCGATGCCTTTCAAAATACCGATGAACTTTCGGCGCGTGAGTGCGTTGATAAAGATGACGATGAAAATCGTTATGGTGGCGACGATGAGCCCGAGCGAGGAGAAGACGTTCCCCAGCATGTTGAACGTCGCGATGATGTCTTTGAGAAACTGCGGCTGTGCGTCCTCGTACGTTTGCACCTTGGCATACTTGTCGACGCCGCTCCTCTCCAAAGCCTCGCGCACCGCGATTGGGTCTGCCCCGTCATGGAGCTTTATCGATATTTCGGTCACGTTGCCGTCGTTCCTGCCGATCATGCTCCTAAACTGCGAATCGACCATGAAAGCTCGGAGGGCAATTTCGTCCACCTTGCTCCTGATGATTCCCTTCACTGTCACTTCGCGCGTGACGTCTCCTACCTTCATGCGGATCTTCGTGCCGATACCGACGTTCTCGAGCGTCGAAAAAGCTGGAGATTCGATAGGAATGTACTGCTTCAAGAGGTAGTGTCCGAGCACAACCTGATCGTAATCGCCCGGCGCGAGAAATGACCCTTCGACAATGTCGTTCCCGATCCCCGTGACCGCGTTCTCTTTGTACGGATCGATCCCCACAAGTTGCGCCATAGCGGTATTGGCCTTGTCCGTTTCCTTTCGAGTCTTGTAATTTGCCTCCAAGATTCCTCCTTCCCGATACCGTGGCGTGATCGATTCGACTTCCGGCAAGGTTTCGATGAGCGAAATAAGATTCGGGCTGTTCTCGATGTACTTCTTGTCGTTTAAGGCGGAGACGATGACGTCACTCGTGAACTTTGTGCGCGTCTGGTCGATCGCCCCCTGCAGAAGTCCTACGAGAATGCCCGACACGACGACAAGGTTGAGGAAAGTCAAAACCATCACGAAGATGATGAGGCCTGTGGTCCACAGCGACGCTCGCTTGAGTGCCCGCAGTGCGAGGAAAAATCCAATGCGGACGTTTAGAGGCATACTCTACTTCGAGAGTACGACAAGGTCGCCTTCCGAGAGACCCGAGAGAATTTCGATGCTCCCGAGCGACGAGACCGCGCCTGTCGTGACTTCCCGTTCTTCGGTCTCTTCCTTTCCGCCGGAGGCGGATCCGCCTTTGGCGGAGACACGCACATACTTCTTCCCCTCTCGTTCAACGACAACTCCCCGCGGGATACTCAATACGTTCTCCCGCTCATCGGTTGTGATGACAACGTTCGCTGTCATGCCAGAGCGTATTCGCTCGTCCTGACCATCAAACTGCAGTATCGTGCGGTACATAGAAACGCCATCGCGCACGGTCTCTGCCGGGTCGATGGAGACGACACGCGCGGCAAAGACGGTGCCCCCGCCATATGCGTCGAGCGTAACCGCCGCCTCATCTTCTACTTCGATGAGAGCAATGTTGATCTCAGGAACAAAACTCTCTATCTGAAACGTGCCCGTTGAAATCATCGAGACTTCCGAGACGTTTGCTGATGCAATGCTGCCTACCTTAAGATCCATTTTCGTAACGATGCCGGCAAACGGGGCACGCATAATGGTTTTCGAAAGCTGAGCGCGCGCGTTTGCGAGGTCGGCCTCAGATGCCTTCACCTGCGCCTCCTGTGCGTCGATGTCTGCCTGTACCGTACCTGCTTTTTTGAGTGCTAGATTCTTCTTGGCTGTTTCAAGGGCCGCAGATGCGTCTTTGTGCGCAGTAACAGCACTTGTGAGAGCTGAGCCCGCGGTGTGTATCGAGGAACGAGCGCTCGCCACGTCCACGATATATCCATCGATCATCGACTGCGTCACGCTGCCCGTCTGTATCCCTCGGTTGAGTGCCGTGTTCGCTTGCGCAAGAAGCGCAGTGACTTCATTGAGATTTTTCTGCGATGTTTCAGCCGACGCGAGAAGATCACTCGCTACACTGAGTGTAGCTATGTACATCTGCCAACTTCCGAGAGCTGTTTCCATGACGAGCCGAGCATATTCGAGATTGTTTTCTATCTGAGAATCGGCAACAAGAAATGTTAGTTGAGGATTTGCGCTCCGCGGGTTGGTGAAAAATTGATCGACTTTGTTGTGGATGGCGTCATCGGCGCTCCGATAGACATCGTGCATCTCTTCGAGAAGCGCGCGACGCGCCTGGTCGAGCGAGGCAGAAGCGCTTTCGACCGACGATTCCGAAACAGCTATTTCTTCAGGTCGCGTTCCCTGCCTGAGTGCTGAGAGCTTTGCCTGCTGCGCTTCGCGTGCAGCTTCTTTCTGCAAAACCGATGCGCGCAGGTCGCCGTTGTCGAGTTCGGAAAGTGCCGAGCTTGCGGCAACCACGTCA
>MFLZ01000014.1:29315-38334 GCA_001781685.1 Candidatus Kaiserbacteria bacterium RIFCSPLOWO2_01_FULL_54_13 | reverse complement strand
GTGCGTCGATGGAGGAAGCGCCGACCGAGCTCATGCAATTCCCCGCAGCATCGCGGAAGCAGCCTCCGGAGAGTTGGATGCCGTTTGCGAACGTGCTGCTCGCTGATGTGCTTGTGACGTTGAGAGCGGATGATTCAATAGCTCCCGAGAACGTAGAGGTCGCAGTACCTTGGACGACAAGGTAGCTCGTGGTCGTCCCCACGCCAAAGATGGTGAGACCGTTCGTGACGCCGCCTCCACCGATGGTGGAAGAAGCGTACGCTGTGAGAGAACCGAGACCCGTCACGTTCTGCGCGCCTCCTGTCACTGCTCCCCCGAGTGTGAAGGCGGGAAGTGTCGTGGTCCAGCTCGGAACAGAAGAACTGTTGGTGACGAAGACGGACGAGGCGGCGAGTGCGGCGCCAGAGACCGCACCTCCCGCAGAGGTATATGGAACACTCGAGGGAATCGCAGAGACCGTGAGGTTGGTGGTGGATGCCGTCGCGAAGTATCCTGTTCCTGAGACAGAGAGCGCTGTCGAGGATGCGAAGCTTGCCGTGAGCCTCGTGCCGTTGAAGTTGAGAGAAGAGTTGAGTTCAGTGAACCGCGTGCCATCAAAGTATGGAATGGAGTTGGTCTGCCAGGTAGAGGTCCCCGTGCCTCCCTGTCCTGTTGCAAGAATGCCGGATATGGCGCCGAGTGAGAGGCACGAGCCCGAGATCGCAAAGCACCCAGCAGCGAGGTTGAATCCGTTCGCGGCCGTGGAGGTTGCAGAAGAGCCCGTGAGGTTGAGGTATGTGGTTGCGAGTCCGCCGGAGAAAGTTGAGGTGGAATTGGTGCCGGCCACGTTCAAGAATCCTTGCAAGGTAGAGGTGCCTGTCGTGGATCCCTGAATGGTCGACGTCGCAGAACCTCCGACGTAGAGCCGATCATAGAGCGATAACCGCGTCGATGAGGCGATGCCATATTTCAGGAGACCGGTCGAACTCGAGTAGCTGAAATTGTTGGGATCTTGCGCGAGCACACTACCCGAAGAGCCAGTATCTATGAAGAGTACGGAGCCTGCGGTGCCATTGGTCACATCGCCGCCGATTTCGGTCGAACCGACGTTCTTCCAGTTCGAACCGTTGTAGACGTTGAGCTTGTTGAGATCCGAGTCGTAGAGAACAAGACCGGATGCTGGAGAATTGATTGCGTTTTTCTGCGTAGTCGTCAGACGCGGCGGTAAGAATCCTTGCGTTGTTGAATTGAGGTGCAAGAGGGCCGACGAAGTTGGTGCAGCCGTCCCGATGCCAATCTGTCCACCCTGAAGAACGGCAAGAGCCGTCGAGCCGACGGTGAGTCCTCCAGCAAATGTCGAGGTCGCCGTAGTCGATGTCGCCGTGAAGTAGGGTGCAATAGACGCGCCGTAGCTCGTGAGATTGGTGAAAATGGCGTTGGTTGCGAAGAGGTTCGTGGAGGTCGCGTTCGTCGTTGTCGCGTTTGTAGCAGTAAAGCTTGTGAAGTTGGAGCTCGAAGCGGAGATCGTGCCGATGATAGTGCCAGTCACGGTGAGATCGCCCGTGACGGTGGTCGTCGCGAGCGAAACGGTGCCACTCGCAGAAAGCGACGTCGCGGCAACGGAGCTGTTGGTTATCGTCGTGTTTCGAATCGTGCCGCGGTTCCAGCGCGAATCATTAACGTCGATATCATCGAGCTGATCGATCCGCAAAGCTCCGGCCACGGCGTTGTAGTTCTGGACGATCGTCGTTGAATTCGCAGAGCCCACAGATGCAACGGAGTAGATCTGCGAGGAAAGTTTTGCATCGAGTTGATTGAGTCGAGCGCTCAGGATTTCTTCGGTAATGCCGCCCGCAGTGGAAACGATGCGTTGTGTCTCAACCACACGTTCGATGACGGGATGCGTAATGGTGGTCGCTTGACTCGTACTGGATAGATACGTGGGGAGAGAAACGCTCGACTGAACGACGTGAGTTGTCTTAGAAGAAGATCGCGGGATAACACTCACCCACACGATTCCACCCCTCGAAACATCGGTCAGCGCTTTCGGAAACATAACGCCGTAGACAAAAGAATCGACCCGCGTATTGAAGGTTCTCGCAATGCGATTGAACGCCTCCGTAAATGCGCCGAGAGGATTTTCGGCCACAGCTGCGAGCTGTACTTCCGCGGCCTTCGTGAGAGATGCGCTAATCGTGCTCGAGCGCTCAGCGATGCGTGCATATTGTGCATCGACCAGCACGTACGTGCCGATAGTGAAAAGTATTGCAACGGCAACAGCGAGAAGCTTATGCAAGAAGTCCAAAACGGGCGAAAGCATCTGCGTACCTGACTGCGCCGCGTAGTGCGTCGCGGCAGGCAGGCCCACGTGAGCCTTGATCGACGCCGCATGCATCGGCGCGGATGCAACGAGATTTACTGCCCGAGCGTGTGCACCGAGAGGCATGCTTGTCTTCGCCAACGCTCCCGCCTGCGCCAAAGCTTTGGCGGGCAGGTCGGCAGGCAGGCGCAGAAGTGCGGATCGAAGCGCGCTCTCGATATACGACACTTGATGATCGCCCCAGGTAGATACTGTGGCGTCGGAAGTCTCATCGGTAGTGGGCTCAAACCGAGAAAACTTGCGTATTTCCCCCTTCTGATACTCCTCCCGACGCGTTTCCGTAAGCTCCCCCCTCCGCTTCGCGCGCGCATACTCCTGTGCGAGGACAAAACCCTGGAGAGAGTCGCGGTTTACGTACCACTGCCTCCCAACCCTCCTGCCGATTAGCTTCCTGTCTTTACAGAGACGTGCGACGTAATCACGCGTAAAGCCGGCGAGTTCTCCCGCCTCGCTTGCCGAAATGTATCGGATACCATCAAAGAAAATATCGTCGCTCATTTGAGAATGAGCGCACGCGACTTACCTATATTTTACTAGTTATTCCGGATATCCTGTTGATTACCACTGCGTGAAAGTGGGGATAAACTATGCCAAAAATCGGCATCGGGAACAGTGGGGACCATTCCGCAAATCCCAAGCCCAGACCGAGACGATGGCCTCAGAAAAATCGGCAATCCGAGACACGCAAAGTTAGCAGAGATTTACTTACTTTTGCCTACGATATACGACCTCAGGAGCCAGCCAGCTCTCGAGTACGTCGCCTATCAGAGAGATGGCCTCGGCGGCGCGACTGGCGAGCGCCGAGGAAGATTCGGACCTAATCTGGCTGTACAGAGCGTTATTAGCAACGGACACGTACCCGATCGTGAGAACAATGACCACTGTCGCTAGGGCGGCTGATCCCCACGCCAAACTCGTCCTTAAAGCTCCAGATCGAGCTCTTGTAGTTCCCTCTTCACCCTCAGGATACAAGGTACTCTCGATAGGAACCGATATTTTGGGTTCAACAACCCTTATAGGGATCCGATGCTCCTCGAGGGGCACTTCTGATGCGTGTAGGACATTCTCGACCTCTAAACCCATCGTAGTGGGCAACAAGTCTCCCTCATCGCTCGTGTATGTGAAATATGGCCTGCTATCTGCAGATGCCCCAGAGGTTGAGGTTATATTGCCCTGTGCGGTCTGCGGCCCGCGAGGGCGTATTCCCACAGCTTCTGACTGTACGGCGCCAAGCAGCGCATCCTTTTCCTTCTTATGCGCCATTATGCCCGCACGTTCTACATACCAGCGAGTTCCAATCTGCCGTGACAATACTCTTCCCTCCCTAGCAAGCTGCCCGATATAATCCTGATGATATCCGGTTATCTCGGCGGCCCGAGATGCCGAGAGATAGTCTTTCCCATCGAAGGACACAAGGGTCTGAGGGGCTGTAGACTCTGATTTTTGGGGAGCACTCGGCACGTATGAGTCCGCTTTTTGCTTGTACTGATATAGCGAATCCAAGGTCACATACCATAGTCCACCGATCCTCTGCGATTCCACGAGACCTTTTCTGCACAGTTGCCCAATATAATCCTGCGCATATCCGCTCACCTGTGCAGCCCGCTTGGACGACACATATGATACCCCCGCCACCTGTAGTTGGTCAGCCATGTTCTGCAGTATATACCCTGTCGACAGAATGCGAGCGCAATTCCAGATGTCTCGGTGGATATCTCGGCGTCGTAATTTCCCGAGATACACAATTTAGGCTAATCAAATGTTATCTGATTTTCGTGCGAATTATTCGCCTGAGATTCTCTGGATCCGCTGCTCCGCGGGTTGCCTTCATGCCCTGCCCAACAAGGTACTCAAGGGCGCTCTCTTTGCCCCTATGATAGTCCTCGACAACCCCCGCATGAGCCTTTAGGATGGCTTCGACGACCACTGAAAGCTCCTCGCCGCCCTCCACGCGAAGCAAGCCCCTTTCGACCGCAAGTGCCTCTGGATCCGAGCCATCTTTTGCGCATTCATACAGCAGATCCTTAGCCACACGTGAGGAAATACGTTTCTCTGCCACCATCTCCAGAATTTTGGTCAAGTTGCGTGCCGAGACGGGTACCTCGGGGCTATACCCTGAATCTCGCCCCTGTACATCTCGGATCAACTTGACGAGATCGTTTGTAACATAATTAGCTGCGCTCTGGATAGCGACACCCGAGGGCAAAGACTTCTGCACCTCGTCAAAATATGCTCCCAATGATGTCTCCGAAGTGAGTAGATCTGCGTCTTCCTGTTTGATACCCATTTTCACGTACCGAGCCCGTCGCTCCCATGGCAGTTCGGGCATCCCTTTCATGAGAGCCTCGGACGAGAAATCAGAGCTCTCAGAAATACGCAATGACGGCAAGTCGGGATCGGGAAAATATCGATAGTCTGCGCTTCCTTCTTTTGACCGTTGTGTAAACGTCGCCTGCTTTGCCTCGTCCCACCCACGCGTTTCCTGTGTCACCTTCTTCCCATCTCTCAAGAGTTGCTCTTGCCGTTTAATCTCATGCGCCACTGCTCGCTCCATAGCGCGAAACGAATTCAGATTTTTTATTTCGACCTTCGTCCCGAGTATTTTCTGTTTACTGTTTTCTGTTGACTGTACACTGATATTGGCTTCCACGCGCATCTCCCCTTTTTCCATATTTGCATCCGCAACGCCGAGATACCGAAGAAGTAGCTGGAGTTCGCGCGCGAAATCTCCTGCTTCCTGTGCGCTCTTAATCTCCGGCTCCGTCACTAACTCCATGAGAGGAATACCAGCGCGGTTGAAATCGATCACCGTTGTACCCCGTTCCTCATCGTGGACAGAGCTCGCTGTGTCTTCCTCGAGATGTACTCGAGTGATACGAACGCCATTCAATGTCCCGCCAGAGACAAGTGGGAACTCGTATTGACTTATTTGATAACCCTTCGGAAGGTCGGGATAAAAATAACTCTTGCGAGCAAACTCCGTGTAATCTGCGAGGCTCCCCCCGAGCGCGGCACCGACTTTAAGCACGTATTTTACCGCTTCCCTATTGATGACAGGGAGTGTCCCTGGATGCGCGAGGCATACCGGACAAACATTAACATTTGGCTCCGTCTCGTCGGGATCGTTTGGCGAATTGCAGAACATCTTCGTTTGGGTTTTAAGCTCCGCATGTATCTCTAAACCTATTATCGGAATATATTGATTCATGGTTCGGAACCCGCCCCGTTAGAGGCATCCGCCTCTAACGGGATGAAAATCTCGAGACCAATGGTGGGGATATACTCAAACTTCATCTTCCCTACTGTAACAGACGATCTGTCACCCACCAACGATTCTCCACTTCCCCGTCGCCAACAGTGGCTCTGCCTTTTTGAACTTCAACTCGCGCGTTTCTTTGCCGTCGGAAATTACGATGCGGTCGTTCCGGCCATAGGCTTTCTTCGCCGCAGGTGCGGATTGTGCCGTGATTGCACGCGCTGCCCTCTCGACGGTCTGCCCTTCGCGGACGGTAGCTGCAGGGGCGCCTGCCTGGGCAGGCAGGCCGAGATTCGGGAGTATCCGACGCACATTCGCGATGTACGACTCTTCCATCCCCCGAAAGAGCCGGAGGCCTTCTTTCTTATATTCTACTAGGGGATCACGCTGTCCATAGGCGCGGAGATTCACACTCGAACGAAGATATTCCATGGCCTCGAGATGTTCTACCCAGAGAAAATCAACTGTCTGGAGCAAAAATCTCTTTGCTATGGGGTAGAACGACGCGGCTAGCTCTTTCTTTCTAGCTTCGACGATCTTCGCAAATTCGGCACCTGCCTGCCGCGACGTGTCTTGCGGCGCAGGCAGGTCGCCTTCGGCCACACGTGAAAGTTCAGCGTCTATTTCATGCTCCTCCCCCATTAGGAGCGCGTGCCGACGCGCATAGATGCTTTTGCGCTGGACATTCAAGACATCGTCGTACGCGAGCACGTGTTTGCGCGCGTCGAAATTCAATTCCTCTATCCTCGTCTGCGCTTTTTCAAGCGCGCGAGTAATCATCGAATTGTAAATCGGCTCGTCTTCGGGAATCTTAAAGGTACCCATGACGCGTTTTATCACGTCGGAAGCAAAAATACGCATGAGAGAATCTTCAAGAGAAACAAAAAACTGCGTCTCTCCGGGATCCCCTTGCCGGCCGCTTCTTCCGCGGAGTTGATTGTCGATGCGCCGCGCTTCGTGTCGCTCAGTGCCCAAGACAAAGAGCCCGTTGAGTTTTTTCACTTCTTCGTACTCGGCCTCCGTAGCGGGATTCCCACCGAGCTTGATGTCGACGCCGCGGCCCGCCATGTTGGTCGCGATCGTCACTCCCCCCCTGCGGCCGGCTTGTGCGATGATTTCGCCTTCGCGTTCGTGATTCTTCGCATTCAGAATCTCGTGCGGAATCCCCTCCTGCTTGAAGTGCACCGAGAGGAGTTCGTTCTTCTCGACAGAGACAGTGCCGACGAGAACCGGCTGCCCCTTTTCATGCAGCTCCTTGACGCGCCGCGCGATTGCCCTCATTTTGCCCACCTCGGTCTGCAAAATGAGATCGTCGTGATCCTTGCGCGTGGAAGGCTTGTTGGTCGGCACGGCGACAGTGTTCAGTCCGTACACTTTGTAGAACTCCTCCGCGGAAGTGAGAGCGGTGCCCGTCATGCCCGAGAGCTTTTTGTAGAGCCGAAAGTAATTCTGGAATGTGATGGAGGCAAACGTGCGGCTCTCCTGTTGCATTGCTACTCCCTCCTTTGCTTCGATGGCCTGATGCAGACCGTCGCTCCAGCGGCGTCCGGGCTGGAGGCGCCCTGTGAACTCGTCGACGATAATCACCTGCCCATCCCGTACGACGTATTCTTTGTCGTGTTCATAGAGCGCCTTCGCGCGCACGGCCGTTTCGAGGTGATGCACGTACTTGATGCCCGCGTCGGTGTAGATGTTCTCTATCCCGAGCACCTTTTGTGCTTTCTCGATGCCGGAGTCGGTGAGCGCGATCTGTTTGCGCTTCTCATCTACTTCGTAATCCTCGGGCGATGAGAGCGTGTGCGCGATAGCGGCAAAACGAGGATACAGGGATTCGGCATCGGAAATCGGAGCAGAGATAATGAGGGGCGTGCGGGCTTCGTCGATCAAGATCGAGTCGATCTCGTCGACGATCGCGTAGTGGTATTCCCTCTGCCGCGTGCTCCCAGACTCATACTCGAGGTTGTCTCGCAAGTAGTCGAAACCGAACTCGTTGTTCGTTCCATACGTAATATCTGCCGCATATGCCTCACGCCGCGTACACGGTCGAAGAAACTCATGCACAACATGGAATCCTCCTGTCTCGTCACGAACATGGTCAATACCATTGTCATTTTGACCTTTGATATTTGATTTTTGATTTCCATTTTCTCGGCTGTCACGACCATGCGTTGCATCGTACAGATAACTCTGCTCATGATTCAATACTCCTACGCTCATACCGAGAAAATGGTATATCTGTCCCATCCATACAGCGTCGCGCCGCGAAAGGTAATCATTCACGGTCACAACATGGACACCTTTCCCTTCGAGCGCATTGAGGTACGCGGGAAGTGTCGCGACTAAAGTCTTCCCCTCACCCGTCCTCATCTCGGCGATGTCGCCATGATGGAGAACCATGCCACCCACAAGCTGCACATCGAAGTGCCGCTGCTTGAGAGTGCGCCGTGCGGCTTCGCGCACCGTCGCAAATGCTTCGGGAGCTAGCTCGTCGAGCGAAACTCCCTCGGCAATGCGCTTTTTGTATTCGTCCGTCTTCGCGCGCAGTTCAGTGTCCGAAAGCGCCTTCACCTTCTCTTCGAGAGCATTCACGCGCTCGACAATAGGCTTGGCACGCTTGAGCGCAGCCGTGTTCTCATCCGGCAACAAAAATTTCCAAAATGCCATTGAGGGCTATCCTACATCAAATGAGATGCTTATGCGATTGTACGGCGCAATGCGGAGGACGGGTGCGAGCTCCAAAGTAGAAAGTCTATATGTGAGTGCCGCCGCCCTCCGCACTGCTCCCTACCGCCTTCAAGCGTACCATTGCACCCAAAAACGTAAACCCCCCACAGGTCGCTCGGGCGCTGTGCAAAAACGCAAACCCCGCCGTGCGGCGGGATCTACGCGACTTTCTTAAGAGAGCCCGTTGGGCGCTCACATTTAAATAATACCAGACACTACAGGCAAAACAACCCCCTTCCAACATCAAGCGACACCTCCTACTGTATCTTCGCCGTCCCGCTCCGTATTTGCTGTATCAACTCATCTGCCTGCTCCTTGACTGCAGGAATCTTCGAACCAACATCCTGCAAAACCGCAATGGCGCGGGCTGAATTCTTCGTTTGATAGTAGGCAGCCGCGAGCGTGAAGTACGCTTGCGCGTCAGTTGGGTTTGCTTTGACGCGGGCTTCCCAGACCTCCGCTATCTTGTCAAAGCGGCCCCGCGAGGCATATGCAGCCGCAATGCGCGTATCGGCGGCTCCACCGCTCTCCATAATCGGCGCGAGAATCTCGTTTGCAAGAGCATCCTGCTGCGCGCGAATCGCGGCAGCTGCGTAGTAGATGCGAGCTTCCAAAAATTCCGGAGCGAGATCGAATGCTTTCTTGTAGACAGCAAGAGCCCCAGTGATGTCACCCCGAGC
>MFLZ01000014.1:0-29301 GCA_001781685.1 Candidatus Kaiserbacteria bacterium RIFCSPLOWO2_01_FULL_54_13 | reverse complement strand
CCAACTCAAACAGAATCGTTTGCTTCCCGGGAGAGAGCTCGTGCGCGCGCTCAAGGACCGCTATGGCTTTCTCATATTCACCGGCCACATTGAGGAGCGCACCGAGAAAAAGTGGAAAACGGGCGTCGAGCGGCGACTCTTGTGACTGTAGCGACATCTCCTGCGCTGCCGCATCAAGGAAATTCTGCCTCACCTCGATAGGGACACTCTCGACGCGAATAATCTGTACGGCCGCCTGAGCAAGCTGCTCTCGCGCTTCCTGCGCTCCGAAAGTCCCGGACGAAATCGACTCCTTGAAATATTCGAGGTTTTTCTGCAAGCCCTCCTGCTGCGGCTGAAGAGCCATGAGGAGCGTGCGATTCGCCGAAAGCGGTCGCGCATTCACATACCATGCGGCTCCCCACACAAGGACGACCGCGCACGCCGCAACAACAGGAAGAGATTTAGGAGAAATACTCGGCAGAGGGATCGGTGCCGCGCCCTGCAGACCGGGCATGCTGCTTCTGCGCCACATGATGTAGGCAAGAGTCAACACAAAGAGTACGTAGCTCGTTATGTTGTCGAAGACGAAGAGATTATGGAAGAAGTACGCCGCCAGTAGGCCTGTTAGGATACTGCGCTCATACGAGCTAAATGCGCCTGCCCGCGCGCCCGATTTGTCGCGCGCAGGCGGGTCGCCTCTCCACAGGCACCAGAGAGCGCAGAGAAAGAGCGCGAGGTAGCTTATGAGGCCCACGAATCCGGCTGCTACGAGCCAATCGAAGATAACGTTGTGCACACGGTCGAACCATTGCTCCTGCGCATACATCTGCGGGTTGTAGTACTTGTCGAAGACTATCGCATAGTTCTCCTGACCCCAGCCCAAAATCGGCCTCTCTTTCACACCCTCCCACGCCATGCCCCAGTTCATGAAGCGGGCCTTCGTCGTATTGTCCTCCAAAGAAATCGTCGCAAGCCGCTGTAGGAACGGCACACGCTCCACCCACGCCGCGTCACGCACTAGCCAAAAACCGCCGAGAAGTACGGCAATGCCGATAAAGACCGAGAGAGCCGCGCGACGTGCGTAGGGATGCGAGAGGGCAATGAGGAGTGTCGCAAGAAGCACGCCACCGATGAGGCCGAGTATCGTGCCGCGCGTACCTGTGAGGAACAAGGTGAGTGTATCGAGCGCAATCACACCTCCATAGAGAAGCGATATCCCAAGGCGCCTCCCGGGAGCTCTTTCAGACCATGCGTAGGACCAGAGCGTCGCTGCGATGCCGATATGGAAGAGCATGTATGCCGCGAGGTAAATGGGATTTCCGAACGTTGCGTCGATGCGAGAGGTGGAGGAAAAGCCCGGGTTCAAACTCGCAACGCCGACGAGTTGCAGCAATCCGTAGAAAGCGACGACACCGGAGACGGCAAGAGAAACGTGCCAGAACGTTCTCCAGAGTTTTTCAGTCGAGAGGACACTCGATGCGACTAAAAGCAGGAAAAAAAGATGTGCGAGAGTCACCCAGCCATCCATCCGCTCGTAATTGCTCCAGAAACTCTTGAAAGGATACACGCCGAAGGCGTCCGCGAGCGCGACGACAAGGACAAATAGCGCGAACGCCCCCAAAAGCCATGAGCGCCGGGGCCGGTACGCCGGATTTACGAGCACGAGCGCTAGCCACGCACCTGTCGCGATTTCAACGAGGATGCGGAATGTGAAATTTTTTCCCGTGATGAAGGGAAAGAAGAGCGACTGAGCAACTATAAAAACGATAAAGGGGAGCGCGAAAACGCTCCCAAGTGCCGTCCATCGGAGCGCGTTTTCAATCGTCATGGGCGGAATTGTACCATATGCCTCCGTCTGTCACCGTCTCCCCGAGCGGCTCTTATTTTTTGCACGTCCATAATCGTCCTCGAGCCGCACGATATCCTCTTCGTCGAAATGGCCCAGCGCAACCTCGACGATGACGCCGCCGCGCTTCGATTCAAGCCGGTGTACTGCACCCTTTCCCACACGAAATGACTCCCCGAGGCGAAGTGGATACGTCTCCATCAAACCAGAAGGACTCTGAATCGTTGCCGTTGCATCCCCCTCGACCAAGATCCAGTGTTCGCTTCTCCCGCGGTGGTACTGCAAGCTCAAGCGCTTTCCCGGCCTGATATACACTGTCTTGAGGTTCCACCTCTTCCCGCTATCCCAGCCAAAATAACTTCCCCACGGGCGCACGGTGCGCGAAGCGGGCTTACGCGCCGCTTCTATCATCCATGAGGAAGACTGCACCTTGCCTCCCCTGCCCACATTGAAGATCATTTTGATCCCGAGACGCTTGCAGAGAGCTACCTCCGGAGTATTCTTCGCGAAGCGATCACCGCCGTTAGCAAAGATTGCGGGTCGTATCTTTTCGAGCACGCGGCACACGCTTCGATCAGGGTCGTCTCTACGATGTTTCGTCAGCACAACCGTATCGACGAAGGGAAGTGTTCGGATCAATTCCGCCCGTTCCTTCTGCGGCATAAATACAAATCCCTTTTTCGCACGGAGCCAGTTGTCGTTATTTAAAATGACGACGAGTTTGTCGCCTAGCTTTCTCGCCGCCCTGAAAAGGCGCGCGTGCCCAATGTGGAGGGGATCAAATCCACCGGAAACTGCCACTGAGAGAGGTTTGCGCTTCTTCATAGGCCGCTTTGTATCATTTCACGCGCCAGATTGAAAGAGACTCCGGACTCTCATCCATGCGCCTAACGAGCTCAAGATTACTCCATACATCGTCAGCATCGAGAAAACTCTTGTAGCGATACCGGATATAGAGAGGAAAATCGCTCAAGTAGTCTATGCCTGAATCTTTCACGTACGACCAGAGTTTCCGTTCACGTATCGCCGAGAGAGCAGCATTATTGACCGTTCCATCTAGGTTCACAACCATATGCTGGGAGAAGTATCCTTGTATCCCGGCATTCCAAACGCCGACGGTAGTCCCTGCGGGTAGATGTTCGTTCATCCAAAGAGTCGCCTCGTACATCTGCCTGTGTTGAGGCTGGCTTCCGCGGCGCTGATTTTTGCTCCAGTCAACACCGAAAGAAAACGCGACGATAAGCGCAAGAGCCACTACTCCTCCCCTTTTCCACCCTTCATGAGAAACCCGGGCAAAAAGTACATCAACAACGTAGACCGAGAGTATGGCGAGAAAGAGATTGAATGAGACGAAGTACCACGTGCGCGCGGTCCATCGTATTCCTGCATTGGCGAAAAAAAGTGCCATGAATCCCACAAAAAGTGACTGGGTAACCGTGAGAAGCGCTACACGACTTGGCAACTTGAGGAATCCGAGGAGCGCCAGCGCGAGCGCAGCCCCAAAAACACCACACGCGATCGCATACATGCCGGTGCGCTCGAAGAGCTTATCGAGCTCATACTGAGTATGGTAGATGACCGCCTTCGCCGTTTGAAACCAGCTCTCACCGTGATCCTGCACGATTAGTTGATGGTTTATGACGGTGGCCGCGACTGAGGACGACGTCAGAGGTGTGCCGAACTTTGCAATATTCCACGCGACCCACGGCGAAACCACGAAAGTCGCGACAACACCTGCAATGAGCACACGACGAAATCCGTCCCTCCAGCCACAGCGCAGTAAAACCCAAGCGAGAAAGGCTGCAAAATAGATCGCGAGATCGAGGCGAGCCAGAATCATGAGGCCTGCAACACCTCCGAGGATAAGATAGTTGGAACTCTTACGTTCCTCGACGCGAAGCGCGAGGAGAAAGAATAATGCAAAGAGAAAGAGCGAGAGCGAAGTCTCGAGACCATTTATCGTTTCATACAGAATAAACGGATTGAGAATCCAAATCACGAGTCCGAGCGCGCGGATGTATGCGTTTTCGGTGAAGCGCGCGAGAATACGCGCGACGAGAAGTGCCGTTACCGCATTGATTGCGACCGAAAAGACGAGCGCCGCATGAATGGGAGCAACATCAGCCACGCCATCTACGGAGAAGTATGCAAAGATCGGAACTAGAATGACAAGCCACAGGGGGTGGTAGCCATTCGTGGGAGTCACGCTATCGAACGTGCTACCAAGACCAGCTGCAATATTCCGGGCTATTTCGAAATAGTAAAAGGCATCATCCGGAAGGACATTCGTGATGAGGAACTCCACAGGCCGCGTAACGAGAAAGAGCTGGAGAGATGCGCCAATAGTAACAAGGAGAACCGTGCGCCACTCACTTCGAGCCCATGCCACTAGGCGTGCCATATGAATGCCGGGAGTATACCCTAAAGTGTCAAAAGAAATACTTTGCGAAAACGAGAATCCCCTGCTTCCACGGGACGCGGTGCGAAACTCCGCTCGCGCTCTTAAATTCCTCGCGATGCGCGAGATACCACTCGAAGTTGCGTACGAGCGCCTGCTTGTTTGAGTACTTCGGCGCGAAGCCTAAAGTCCGCTCAGCTTTTTCTATCGACACGAAACTGTCCTTCGATGCCGTCTCATACACCCATTTGTAAAGCGGCGAGAGTTTCAGCTTCTCCAGAATCCTCAGTGTCCAGATCATCGGAGCTGCCGGGAAACCTCGTACTTTTTTTCCGAATCCCGCGCGGTCCAATACGGCTTGATAATCCTCGCGCATCGTCGTGAATTCTTTCGCGCCGATGTTGAAGGTGTCGTTCACTCTTTCCTTGGGAAGCGTCGCACAGAGGTATATCGCTTCGCACAAGTCCTCAACGTCGAGGAGCTGATAGCGATTCCTGCCGCTTCCTATCATCGGGAATCCGTGCCCAGTCGCAGCCCAATCATAAAGAAGCGCAAAGACACCGAGGCGCTCCGGCCCCACGAAGGATTTCGGACGAACAATGGGAATGCACATTCCCTTTTTGCGGTACTCAAGACACATTTCTTCCGCTGCGATTTTTGCCTTCCCGTATTCTCCGACGCCATCGAGTGCATCGTCCTCATAGAGCGGATGATGATCAGGTATTCCATAGACGGCGGTTGACGATATGTGGATCACGCGCGCGACGTTGTTTTTTTTCGCAGCCTCCAAGACGTTACGCGTCCCATCAATGTCCGTCGAGCGGATATCCTCCGGAGCGTATAGCGGGAGCGCGGCAGCCGTGTGAACAACTATGTCTGCGCCCTTCATCGTCCGCGCGAGCATTTCTCTATCGCGTATATCGCCGACAACCTCCACAATCCTGCCGCGCTCAGGATAGTCGAATGGAGAGACATCGTACGAAACGACACGATGACCTCGGGCCAAGAGGTGACGAACGAGATTAATCCCGAGGAATCCAGAGCCGCCCGTGACGAAGTATGTGCTCATCGAGGGAAAAGATACAACAATATGAACATGAAAACTACCCAGAGTGTGAGCGAGAGAAAAATCCAAGGGTCCCTAAACATGAGCGTCTCCGGATACTCCGCGTCCGCGCTGTTCTCCGCAGCATGTAGAAACCGAAGTACACCGGCTGCGACAAACACTGTCGAGTAGATTGCGTACGGAGATGCGCTACCAAGAACGGTATAGAGACCGTACGAAAGAACGGCAAGCGCACCGGCAGAGACCAAAAGAAAATCGAGGAGTCCTTGCGAATACTTCTCCAACACCCTCCGACGGGGTGTGCGCATGAATTCGGCGCGGCGCTTCTTGACGATGACAAGGAGCGCGCCAAAAAACACACACCATATGATCCACGGCGACACGAACATCGCTGTCGCGAGACCTCCTGCAACGACGCGCAACACATAAGAGACAGACACGGCAGCAACGTCCACAACGGCAACATGCTTGAGGTAGAGTGAATACAGCACATTGAGCGCGACATAGCCGAGAATTGCAGGCGTAATTGAAGGCACGAGCAAGAGCCCCAAGCCCACTCCCCCAGCGAGTAAGAAAAAGAGCGCCCATGCTCCCCGCTCGTTAGCCACACCGGATGCAAGAGGGCGACCGCGCTTGCTTGGGTGCAACCTATCCTGTTCCCTGTCTATGAGATCGTTCAAGACGTACATTGCGCTCGAGGCAGCGCAAAAAACAATCGCGGCAAGAGACACTCTCAATACAAGAGACAGGTCGGCAAACTCGCCCGCAAAGAAGAGCGGTGTGAACACAAGCCCGTTCTTTATCCAATGCACAGGTCGCATGAGAATCACGTACGGAAGCACCGGAAAAAGAAAACGAAGAAACGGACCGACGAGATCATCGAAAACGTACATGCCACGCATCAGATGCGGGTCGCGAGCATGGCGCACTCGCCCCACATGCACAAACTGCGCGCCAATGTTGAGCGCAAAGAGACCGTCGGTGAGCATCTTGTCGCCGATGACGAAGAGCTTCTCGCGATGACTGCCTAGAGATTCTAGGACCCGCCGGCTGGGCTTCTTATGACGCGTGTCGAGATAGAAGACACCGTGCGTCTCGGCAAACGCCTGTACGCGCGCATCGGGCGCGTTCGAAGAGAGATAGACATCCGCGACCTTCGCAAGCTCCGCAAGTTTCTGCGCAGAATCTTTCTCCACGGTCTCCCCCCTGTCTCGCGTTAGCGTGCCGTCCACATCGATTATGACAACGGAATCTCGAAAATTCTCTACGTCGAGCTCCGAAAATGTTTTCATGTTCATCGAACGAAGCTGACAATTAGAACGAGGCCGAGAACAACGAGCCCGTAACCGACGAGTTGAGTTGCGTTGATGCGTTCACCAAGGACAGTCAGGGCATACGCATTGATGAGAATAAAACTCATGACGACCATGGTCGGGTATGCGATCGATATCGGCAGTGCGCGCAGCGCTAGAAAGTAGAAGATCACATTTGCTGCAAAGAGCGCGAAGGCGAGAATGAATTGCCAGTTTGCCGCAACTAGCGCTGTGCCAGCAGAACTTGTCACCAGTCCTTTTTGCGCGCCGAGTTTGAGAAGGACGTTTGCGGCGGCGTTCAGTGAAAACGCTATTGCGAGGTAGAAGAAACTCATATGTGCTATTTATTTTATGCAGTATCAACCTTCCGACGCGCAATCGCAAAGAGCGTAACATACCGCTTCGCCGAAGGTAGCATGACTAGCCATATAAGAAGCGCCGGGACGCCAAAAACGAGAGCGTCTTTCAGGATCGCGAGAGCGCGCGTCAGGCGGATCGCTTGCTCCGCTTTGCTTTTCATCTCGATTGTGCCTTCTTTCCTCAGTGAGTGTTTGACCTTGTCGACAAGACCGAAAGATAACAGTCGGCCGTACCTGAATCGCAATTTCAAAATGATGAATCGAATGCCCTCGGTTTTGCGCACCATATGTACGACGTCGAATCCTTCGCGCTCGAGAAATTTCCCGAGCGCGCTTCGACTCCAGCGCGTAAGATGCCGCGGCGGAACGTCGTTTCGCATGAGCCACTTTGCGTGTTTTCCGTAGGGCATCGACATAGCGATGTGTCCGTTTGGTTTGAGAAGCGATCGCACGCCGCGCATGAATTCTCGATGATTGTCGAGATGCTCCAAAACATCGAAGAACGTAACGAGGTCGAAGCGCTCCCCGGGATGTCGCGCTCGAAACTCCTCCATATCCGAAACTTCCAGACCCGAGAGTTTGAACACCGTTTCTCCCGCGCGTATAGCGTCTGCATCAAAATCGATTCCTCTCACCTTCCAGCCGTGCTCACGGGCATAATAGAGAAAGTTGCCAGTCCCGCAGCCGACGTCCAAAACCGCGCCCGTCTGAGGTTTGAGAAATGCGATTACGTCGCGATGCTTCCATGTCGGCTCCAAAAGCGGGTCTCGATTGCGGCCTGCATAGCGATCATCGTGTTCGTACCACGTCGCGCCGGGGTTCTTAAAGGGGCGCCAGTACTGAACATTACAGAGAGCGCACTCATGCAAACGGTACGTCGTGCCGCTATCTTCGTGCGACTCCCGGAGAGGCTTTCCTTCTCCTTCCCCGCAAACTGGACATTTTTCCATCATGGCATCTTACTCTTGTTTGAAAAACTCATATAGGACGACAGAATCATTCCGAATTATTTCAGAAAGATCGGGAAATACCGAAAGGTCCCATCCGGGATTGAGCGTTGCGTCCGAGAGCACATAGCGCACGCCGCGCACCTTGAGAAGCTCCTCGACATACGCGGGTGAGTGAAATCGTGCCTCATAGTCGGCAGCAATTTCGGCAAGTAGCTTTTCGCGTAAGCCTCCGAAGGATTCCTCGCCCGCTCTGACCGCGTCTTGATACGCACGGTAATCGAATCCGGAATAGAAACCCTCCAGTTCGCCATACATGTTCACGTACTCGTCGAGGCTCGTTGTGTGTTGTGCGAGCTTCTCTTTGAGGTAGTGAATGGGGTCGGCACGTGACTCATGATTCAGGAAGAGATGCACCATGAGCGCTTCTCGCAGGCGCTCGATGGGAAATATATGAACCTCCGCGGATGGAAACCAATAGAGATCGTGAGATGTGTATATGGTAACGAGAGTCGAGAGCGCTTTCCCACTCCATGTAGAGGCGAGTACGACACCAGATGGTTCTCGATTCAGGACCGTAAGAATCGGAGCGTATGATTGTTCATGGATTTTCGTCTCAAGAATCTTTGGAACTGAACGATACTGCTGCCCCGCGAGATTCAGGAACGCAACAGCGATAAGCGCAAACGCGAGGTAGCGCATGAGGCGCTCTGGAAACACCCTCGCAAGGAGCGCCGGCCCGATAATGACAGCAAGCGGCACGATGAAATACCAGTAGTAGTGCCCGTATTGGAGCATACGGCCCGTGACAATCTGCTGATTGAGCGAGATCCAACCGGCCGCGACGAGAGCCGCAATGAAAATAAGCGAGCGATCGCGTACTCCCCTCCACAGAGCGAAGAGCAGAAGTACCAAGGTCGCCGTGCCGATCTTGCTCATCACCGGCGTATGTGCCTTGACGGAGAAATAAAAATAGGAGATCTGCGTCCCAAATTGCCCGAGAATTACTGCGAACATCTGGGAGATGTTGTACGCGCCGATTGAAAGTCCGAGTGCACCCACTGAGATCGCCGCCCAAAGTCCATTCCAGTCGCGAAGAACTATGAAGATAATCCCGAGAGCTCCGAGAAGCGCGAATGCAAACGTCCACGCATAAAAATAGATGTAGCACAATAATCCGAGCAAGAGCCCCGCTCCCACCGTATAAGGCCACCCTCGCTTCCTGATGACGGCGTCATAGAGCACGTTGAGAAATATAAAAAAGGGCACCGAGCTCGCGTAGGGATAGAGCGAACGGCCATAAATGTTGAACCCCTCATAAAAAAGCGTCTTCGCCTCGATGATCGTGTAGCCACCTATCGCAAAGAGTGCGCACCCAAGCGCGAGCCATTTGTTTCCCGAAAGCCGCAGACCGAGCGCATACATCGCAAGAACGAGAACAAAAACACCGGCTGTATTCAAGACATTGAAGTACGTAACGATATCGATACTGCTCTCAAGCCCGAGCGCGCGCACGGGTGCGACGAGAATTTTCTCCGGGAAGCTTCGCGTCGGGTCGGAGGCATCTTTTCCTTCCGCGAGAAAGGGTTGCCCGAGATTCTTTCCCTCAAGCGCTTCCTTCCCCCGTGAGAGGTAGAGATGCTCGTCGTTCCCGAATTCCATAATGTTGATTCCCTGATACGCCTCCCCCATCGCGCGCGGCACGAGATACAAAGGAGATGCGACGAGAAGAGCGAGAGCAGTGGCTCCAACGAGCGCTGGCCAATGGGTTCGGACACCGTCAACGATTGCCACCATTGCCGCTATCGTATACTGTTTTCACGATGAGCGCAGCCAAATACCCTCAGACAAGCCTCTCCGTCGTAATCCCTGCGTATAGCGAAGAAGAAAACATTGAATGGGTCGTTCGAGATACACTGCAGAAACTACCGAATTACTTTAGCGATTTTGAAGTAATTATAGTGGATGATGGAAGTCGTGATAGAACCGGCGAGATCGCAGACCGTCTCGCCGCAGAGCACAACCGAGTGCGCGTTATTCACCAAGCAAACGGAGGCTATAGCCGCGCGACACTCACTGGCATCAAAGCCGCGACGAAAGAATTCATCACCTGCATGCCGGCCGACGGTCAATTTCTCATCGACGATATGCGCTATTGTTTCGAAGTCTTGGACAAAAGCGACCTCGTGCTCGGATACCGCGGCGGTAGGCTCGACTACTCGCTCCGGCGACTGATCATGTCCTACGTGTACTTGCTGATTCTCGCAGTACTTTTTGAAATCAAGTTTGCTGACATCGGGTGGGTTCATATATGGAGACGAGAGAAACTTCAGAAACTCTCGCTCGAGGGAAGTCGCGGAATCTTCATTCTAACGGAGATTGTCGTGAAGTTTATGCGCAAAGGATACCGAGTAACCGAGGCGCCTTCTTTTTATCATCCGCGCGCATCGGGCGAGGTCAAGAACGCTAAATTCAGCGTGGCGTGGAACACATTTGTCAAAGCAGTTACGTTGTGGTGGAAGATAAAGACCGGCAAGGTTTGATCTCCCTATGCAATGCTTGCTGTGCAAAAGCGAACCCGTAGAGTTTCTCGACCTTGGGAAGCAGCCGCTCGCCAACAAATATCCGAAGAAGGAGGACTTCGAAAAGGAAGATTTCTTTCCGCTCACAGTACACTTTTGCCCTGCGTGCAAGAACGTGCAGCTTGGTACTGTGATCTCGCGCGAGCGGATGTTCGAGGATTACTACTATCTCTCGTCGGTAAATCAGGCGCTTGTGCGACACTTCGAGCAACTCGCAAAGAAACTCTCTAAGGCGAAATTCGTCGTTGATATAGGCTCGAACGACGGGATACTCTTGAAACCGCTCAAAGAACTTGGCGTAAAAGCGCTCGGTGTAGAACCCTCCGTCAACGTATCGAAAATCGCAAACGACAAGGGGCTCGAGACCATCAACGCCTTTTTTGATGCCCCGACGGTCGAGAAGATCGTGAAAGAGCGCGGTATGGCAGATGTAGTCGTTACGAGCAGTGTATTCACACATCTGGAAGACCCTCACACATTTACCGAAAACGTTAAAAACCTGATGACTGACGACGGCGTCTTTATTATCGAGGTCGAATATATTGGAAATATCTTGAGAGACGTACAGTTCGAACGATTCTACCTCGATCGGATTTTCTACTATTCGCTGACGTCACTCGCGCATTTCTTCGAGTCGCATGGCATGTGCATCGAGGATGTCGAACATATTGAGCCGCATGGAGGCTCCATACGGGTATATGTGCGTACAGAGGAGATTGCGCCATCAAAAAATGTCGTGCGGCTCCTTGAGAAAGAGAAGACTGAATTGACTCTCGCAACACTCGAGAAATTCAAACAGCGCGTGAACGAGAGCATCGCTGCCTTTCGCGAGAAACTCCAAGAGTACAAAGACGCCGGTTTCAAAGTCGCCGGATACGGCGCCCCTGCACGCGTGGCAACCATCACGAATTATGGAAAGATCGGCCCCGACCTCATTGCATTCATCGTGGACGACAGCCCCCTGAAGCAAAACAGGTTCAGCCCGGGCATGCACATTCCAATCGTCCCGAAAACGCATTTGGACGAACAGGAACGCAAGCCCGAGGTGCTCGTCGTCTTTGCGTACGAATACCTCGACGACATCAAAAAGAAAACATCGGGCGGAAATTACCGGTATCTGATTCCCATCCCGCCACGCGAAGTATGACCCTCCCGTACGCTCACCTGTATAGCAACAAATGGACGGCCGCATGCATGATGCTATTTGTCGTAAGCGCATTCCTCTTCCTGTACAACCTCGGTGGGACAGCACTCCGCGACTACGACGAAGCCATATACTCGCAAGTCATCAAAGATACGCTCGCTTCCGGCGACATCGTGACCTTAAGCAGGTTTTCCTCTCCGTGGTTCGAAAAACCGCCCCTGTACTTTTGGAGCGCAATGGCGGTACAGCAACTTATTCCTGCTCCCGAATGGGCGTACCGTTTGCCTTCGGCACTCGCAGGGATCGCGAGTATCGCGCTTGTGATGCTGATAGGCTTTCTCGTCACGCGAAGCTACCCGATTGCTTTTTTTGCCGGCCTTGTACTTCTCACCTCTCCCCCTTTTTTGGCGGTTGTGCGCGAAGTAAGACACGACGCACCGGTAACAGCGGCGATCCTCTTCACCTTGTATGCGTTCCTCAAGGCTAAAGAAGAGCCACGGTGGTACCTCGGTATGGGGCTTGGCATAGCGCTCGGCGTGCTCACCAAGAGCGTGATTGGACTTTTGGCAGGCCCTTTGATTCTCATTTGGGTCGTTGTGCAGCGGGATTACACGTGGGTAAAAAATGCTTACTTTTGGCTCGGGTGCGCACTCGCCGTGGTACTTGCCGCCCCGTGGCATATCTACGAGTACGTGCGATATGGAGCCGCGTTCTCTGCCAGCTATTTGCAGGCGCACATACTTGAGCGCTTCGAGAGCAACGTCATCGGCGGAGCGGTTACGGGGTCGAACCTCACGTACATTACGTACCTATTTACGTTCGCACTTCCATGGAGCGTCACAACAATCGCGGGGTTGGTGCCACTTTCTATAATGCTCCGCGCCGGTGGAGCACACCTTCGCTCCGCCGTCGCTTTTTTTCTGCAGATTCTTTTCCTTCTGGCATTCTTTTTTCTCGCGGCAACCAAACTCCCATACTATCTGACATTAGTGTATCCTTTCGTTGCGTTATTTCTCGCAACGGTCGGACAGTTTCTGTACGAAAAAAGCACAGACCAATGGAAGAAAATTGTGCTTGGCATCGCGGCCTTCGTATTCGTCGCAGCATTCGCACAGACAATCAATGTTGGCTATCATTTCCACGCAAAAATGCGAGCAAACGACCTTCTCGCTTCAGACGAGAAAAAGATTGGTCTCGCCTTGCAGAGGGAAGAAGATCTTCCGGTCTATGCATTTAAGTACGACTACTGGGACACGATCCGCTACTATGGCGGCAAACGCATCCAGATGATGCAGGAAGACCAGCTCCTTGATGAGCCGTTCTTTCTCGTGTTACCCCGGGGCTTCTTCGACATCAAACCGTTCCCGTCCGAGCTCACAGTACGTTTCACTCCACTGTACGTCGGAGAAGCCGTCGTCCTTCTCCGATACGACCTAATACCTCGTGCGCAGGTGCTTTGAGAAGGTCTGAGATAAGCGCTCCGAGCGGTCCATTGATTTTGGTTGCAGACTTTGATACACCTATGAGCGAATGAAACAATCGCCTCTCACACACCTTGAGACGATCCTACCGGATATTAAAAAAGAAGCCCGGAAATTGGAGGGCAAGACGGTCTTGATATCGGGCGGCTCCGGTTTCTTGGGTACCTATATCAACGCTACCCTCTACCTCCTCAACAAAAAAGTGCTCAGGAAGAAGTGCCGGGTCGTGAGCATCGACAACTACATAACCGGCTTCCGGAAAAACTTTCTCGTTGATCTCGAGAACGACAAGAATTTTCACTTCGTCCACTCCGACATCCGTCTCTCTTCGAGCCTTCACGACGACGTCGATTACATCATCCACGCGGCAGGTCTCGCCTCTCCCTACTACTACAAGAAGTACCCTCTCGACACGATCGAGAGCGCGATTCTCGGCGCCAAGAACCTTTTGGAGCTCTCGCGCATCGCAAAACCAAGAAGCTTTCTCTTCTTCAGCTCGAGTGAGATCTACGGCGATCCGGACCCCGCGCACGTGCCGACCCCCGAAACGTACGCGGGCCACGTCTCTTCGATTGGCCCGCGCGCCTGCTACGACGAGTCGAAGCGCCTCACAGAAACACTATGCTTGGTCTACCATCAGCTCTACGGTACGCCGGTGAAGATCGTGCGTCCGTTCAACATATACGGC
Organism: Candidatus Kaiserbacteria bacterium RIFCSPLOWO2_01_FULL_54_13; assembly: GCA_001781685.1. GTDB lineage: Bacteria > Patescibacteriota > Minisyncoccia > Phycocordibacterales > UBA2100 > UBA10103. Next base: position 15,495 of record MFLZ01000014.1, on the reverse strand, counting down.
CCCGGCATGCGCCACACCGATTACCGCGTGATACCGACATTTTTGTACAAGGGCCTCAATAAGGAGAATTTGCCGGTCCACGACAAAGGCAACCAGACGAGGACGTTTTGCTACGTCACCGATGCAATGACGGGAATCTTCAAGGTTCTTCTCTCGGGCAAATCGGGCGAGGTCTACAATATCGGAAACGACAAACCAGAGATAACGATGTATGAGCTCGCAAGTACTATTTGCACCATACTGAATAACGGTACGAAGCCAAGAAAGAAACCGTACCCTGCAAGTTACCCGGCCGGGGAGCCGCAGAGACGGTGCCCTGACCTCGCCAAGATAAAGTCGCACCTCGGCTACACTCCGCGCGTCGATCTCAAGGAAGGACTTGAACGATCGATTGCATGGTTTAGAGAAGAGTATAATTTCAAGTAATGGTTACGCTCGCCCTCGTTGGCGCCGGAGCGTGGGGCCGCAACTACCTGGCTACGGCAAAGAGAATCGCTGGCGCTCAGATCAAACATATTGTTGCTGCACATGCGAAATCTGCAGCACCCTACGCATCCGAATACCGGGTCTCGACAGACATCGCGGAGCTCCCGCGAGACATCGGCGGCGTGATACTCGCAACGCCCGCAAAGACACACTACGCGCTCGCAAAGCAACTCCTCGCGCGAGGCTATAACCTGCTCATCGAAAAGCCGCTCACAACGTCGGCAGCGGAAGCGCGCGAGCTCGCAAATCTGTGGCGGAAAGGCCGGTCAAAGGTGCTCGTAGGGCATCTCTGGCTCTACAACCCTGCATATCGATGTCTCAAGAGTGAGCTGCGAACGCTTGGACGACTGCGAAAAATCTCATTCAAGGGTGCGGTCAGTCCGCCGCGCAAGGATGTCTCCGTTTTGTGGGATTGGGGACCACACCCTGCATCACTCCTGTTAGACCTCATTCATGAGCCCATTGCCAAAATATCAGCATCGGATTCTCCCGAACACGTTCAGTTCTCCATACGCTACGAAAGCAGCCTGACAGCAGAGATAGACATTGCGTGGACCGGTGATGAGAAAAAACGGGAGCTCGCGATCGAGGGGGAGAATGGCACGATTACGTTGGACGACACGAAGAAAAAACAGAAAGTCAGACTCGAGCGCAGAAATACAGCGATTTCTTTTCCGGAATACGACGCACGGTCTCCACTCGAGGTCGAACTTGAGGAGTTTGTCAGAGCAATCAAGGGTGAAGGACAGATAACTTCGGACATGGAAACAGGCGTTCGCGTAACAGAATTGTTGGCCAACATTGAACAACAATTATGAAGTACATCGGCGAGGAATTGTTTCTATTCCAAAAGGCAGTCCGCTGGAAATGGTACTGGTCAAGGATCATAAAACCCTATATGCATGGCGACGTGCTTGAGGTCGGAGCCGGGATCGGCGCCAATACCCGGCTTTTCTTGGACACCGACTTCCAAAGATGGGTGTGCCTCGAACCAGACCCTGAGCTTCTCCGCGAGGCCCGAGCGCGCGTCCCAAGTTCCCGAAGACACGAATTCGTCGCAGGAACAATTTCAGACATCAAAGAGAAGTTCGATGTGGTTTTTTATATTGACGTTCTCGAGCACATCAAAGACGACAGCCACGAGATGCAACGCGCCGCCGAGCACCTCAAACCGGGAGGCACGCTCATTGTCTTGGTTCCGGCGCACCAATGGCTCTATTCCCCCTTCGACAAGGCGGTTGGCCACGTCCGCCGCTACACAAAGAGAACTCTTAGAGACACGGCACCTCCATCTCTCAGGCTAGAAAAGCTAATCTACCTCGATTCTGTCGGACTACTCGCCTCAATCGGAAATAAGCTCTTCTTGCGACAGACGATGCCCACGCTTGCGCAAATCCGAGCATGGGACGTACTTTTCGTTCCCATTTCGAAACAAATAGATCCCCTGCTTGGACACCGGGTCGGAAAATCGGTTCTTGGAATCTGGTCGGCACCGTAAAATCAATTGAGTCTGTAGAGGAGAACGCGTTCGTCTTGGTATACGAGCTCGGCATTCTTTAGACGCTCGGGATTAAAATCAGTATCGCGTAGTCTGTCCTTCACGACGTACGAAACTCTATATTTCTCTAGCGTATCTTCCAGACGCGGCAGTACCTCACTTATATAGCGCTCCCACATCTGCGCGTAGAGCGGCGCATACAGTCGCTGCGAATCGGTCAATTCGCCGCACGCGTATCCGAACAACTCAAGACGAAGCATCCGGCAGTATTTGACGCTCCTGTTCCGCGTGTTCGGCGTATCCTTGGCGTATCCTGCCCCCGCAAAATACCATACGTCTTGAGCTATTTTCTCGCGGGTAAGATCGGAGAGGCTCGAGGCCGCGAGATAGCGCTCCTGCACTTCGTCATCAGAAACGAGATTCAGCATGCCTGTCGCCTCGAAGAGCACGTAGTGTTTCGTATATATGGGGACGTACACGGCGAGTTTGGATCTTGGATCTGCCCACACAACTATTGGTTCTTGTTCATGTTCATCAAGCCACTCGAGAGCAGGTACAAGCCCCGCGATGTCTTGAAGTGCCACGATCTGCTCCTTCGTCCCAAACATACCCCTAAGGTCGGGTGTGTACGTGAGGTTCGTGACGAACGTGAGGAGCACTAGTAAACTGATGCATAGTTTTTTCCAGCGTTCGAGGGCAAAAAGCCGCTCGCGTGCGCGGAAGAGGTAGTAGAGCGCGGTAGCGGTGGCAATGATGAGCCACAGAGAGGCAAGACGCGTAATGTGCGAAGCGGTCTCAAGATCGAGGCCTGTGACTACATTGCTTGCCGAGGTTATGACGAGCGCTGTCCCAAAAAGCACGAGGAGCAAAAGCAAAGATTTCTCCCGCACAGCGATTTGTGGAAGCACCCATCGAATCGAAAGAAGTGCGAGGAGGACAAGGGGCAGTATGTGCGCCCCCATCAGGAATACCTCCCCCGAAGGCAAGTGCGTGTAACCCAAGCCCACGCGAAGCATCGTCTCAAGATAGAACGGATGCGTGAGCTGCAGGAATGTGAGAACACCGGCTGGAACCATGAACAGCGTTGTGTAGATTCCTGCGCGGAAATACGGAGCGAGTCGCTCCCAGTCGCGTTGCAACAAAAGATAGAGGGCAACGAGTCCTAAGAAAACAACAACGAGCTGCCACAGGTACTGATACGTGTAAAAGGTGAGCGCTGTCGCGAGAGCGAGATAGAGCGCGGCGCGCGTGCGCTTCGGATTCTCCAACCACACGAAGAAGGCAATAAGAAAGAGGATGAAGACCGGGTGCACGAGCTGCATCGAAACGGGTCGCGCGATCTGAAAATACATCTGCACGTAAGAGAGTGCCGCAGCAATCGCGCTCCATGCAAAGGAGAGTCCGAGACGCCGAAGAAGCGCAAATAGGAGAAGCGCGAAGACGAGAGACCAGAGCGTGAAATTGACGAGATGTGTTATCGAAAGCGGCAATCCGGCTACAATCGGAAGCGCGGAGACGACATCGGGCACAAAAAACGCCGGCGCAATTTCTTCCCGATGCTCGAAGAAGTGCGGATTGCCGAGAAGCGGGTACCCGTCGGCGACCTCTCTCATCCGCGCGCTGTAGTAGTTGTCGGCATGCGGCATACCCTGCCACCCGACTCCAGAGAGGAGTATCTGAAAGACAGGCGAGAGCGAAAGAAAAAAGACGATTGCAAGAGATGCGAGCAACCACTTCTGTTTTTCAACGAGAGACCAGTCCATAGCGCTACGCTCCAACTTTGCGGGCAAGAATGAACATATTGTCCCGAAGGTTTAGTGGTATCGAGAAACGCGCGAGAGATGAGCGTGCGACTAGAGAAGCAAGCCGATCAAAGATGGCAAGTTTCGTCCATTTATGGAGCGTCTTAAGAACGTACGGGAGTGTGAATGCCTTACCGATAGTCGTATTGAGGACAACTTCAAAACCCTCACTCTCAAGAAGCTGCCGGATATTCGAGCGACTGAAATAGTAGAGGTGCTCGGGCGGAACGACGAGGTGCCACTTGAGGCCCATCGCACGCGCGACGAAGCTTCCTGCATCGGGCGTGTTTATTACCAGTATTCCGCCAGGCGAGAGAAGCGCGTGCGCGCGATCTATATCGGCACGCGGGTCCGCGACGTGTTCGATTACATCTAGCATCGTAACGCAATCGAACGTGCCGTGCACATCTTTGAGCGTGCCGGTCTTGATGTCGAGCCCGCGTGAGCGCCCAAGGGACGCCGCGTGGTCCGACAATTCCACACCAGTCGCCTCAAATCCCGCATCGCGCGCGAGTCTGACAAAGAAGCCTGTCGCCGCGCCGACATCGAGAAGTCTCCCCTTTCCACTCAGAGCCTCTTGTATCAACGCGAGATATTTCTTGAACGCGGGCACCATCGGCTCCTTGTCTTCATCATAATCAACATAGCCGAATCCTCCTCCTGCCCCTTCGAAATAATCCTTCCCGTAAATCTCAGAGGTAGAAGCCGGCAGTGGGAAGACGAAAAGAAGTTCGCACGAGCGGCAGCGATAGATAAAGTGGCTGTTTTTCTCACCATAGCGTTTTGTTTCCTCTCCGCAAACGTGGCACACGATTCTCATGTAAATAGGCGCTCGAGGAAAATTTTCAGCGGAACACGTAACCCCTCAGTGATAATATGGTGCGACATCTTCGACTCGCCTCCCCTGCGCGCCTGAAAGATAATCGGAACCTCTCTCGCTCGAGCGCCCGCCGCGATGAGACGGTACTTGAGGTCGATCTGGAACGCGTATCCTGATGCTTCCATGCGCGATAGATCGACCTCGCGCAAACTAGGAGCGCGAATGCAGACGAAGCCGGATGTGAGATCCTTGAGAGAAAGCCCTGTCAGGAAACGCGCGTAGACATTCCCCAAACGCGACAAGAGGTAGCGCCACCATTCCCATCGCTCGATTCCGCCACCCTCCACGTAGCGCGAACCGACGACAAGGTCATGGGCGCGGCTTGCAGCGATAATCTGCGGCAAATACTGGACACCGTGTGAGCCATCTGCGTCCATGAGTATGATTGGGTCGGCCTCTTGCGTCGCGAGCGCGTGTCTCAAGGCATCTTTGTAGGCAGCTCCGAGGCCCTCTTTCCTTGGCCTCGAGAAAAGCGAGAGGCGAGGATACTGCGCGGTGAGCGACCGGACAACGTCGCCTGTGCCATCGGGAGAATTGTCATCTACGACAACGATGCGAACGTCGGGCACCACGCGGAAGATTTCAGGAATAAGAAGAGGCATATTGTCCCGCTCATTGTAGGTGGGAACGAGTATGGTGGGCCGCATTCACGGCATCATACACTGCTCTCTCTCAGATAAAAATATAGCGTTTGTACACAAAATAATTAACGAACGCTATCAAAACGCCAACGACTACTTGAGCTGTGAAGTACCAGACGTGCAGGTACTCGACGAACACAAAAAGCGCCGCCGTGTTGACGACGATGCTTGCCAGCGAAACGGTGAGGTGGAGCGGCGCTTGCACATGGACTCTTTCGAGAGAGCGATTCTCGAACGTCCAGAATTTCTGCAGGGTAAAGCTTACGACCCAGGCGAAGGAGACCGCGATGACAGAGGAAAAGAGGTACCACACCCCGAAAAATTCCGTGAGCACATAAAGAATCGAGAGATTAGTGGCAGCCGCCGTCCCGCCCGAAATCAGGAAGCGAACAATCCTCACGGTGTCCGCACTGAACCAAGTCGCGAGAAACTGCATGATCGTCATCGTAGCACGCCCATGGTATATTCCCTTTCAATGCGCGAAAAAATGGTCATCGTCGGTTTCGGCTGGGTCGGGCAAGCAAACGCACTTGCGCTAAAAACACTCGGCTATGATGTCGCGTACTACGACCCGGGAGCACCCCCGCGGCACTACGAAGAACATACGGAGGTCTATGGTTCACTCGTCAAACTCGCGAATGTGCGGGACTGGGACTCGGAGAGCACGTGGTACGTCGTGTGCGTCGGAGACCGAGTATCTGAAGAGGGCGAGCAAGATATATCGAACATACAAAAAGCTCTCGATTCTCTGAAAGGCGCAAAGGGTGGCGTCATCCTGCGCTCTACCGTTATCCCCGATCTTCTCGAGAAGTTGAAATTCGACTACTACCTGCCAGAATTTTTACACGAAAAGAAAGCCGTCGAAGAGTGTATTGAGCCTTACCTTCTCGTCATCGGCTCGCGGCCCGGCGCGCGCACCGAACCCTCGATATTCGCCCTGTGGCGCCCGCAGGCAAGAAAAGTGTTCGAGGGCACACCACGCGAAGCTTCGTTCATCAAGTACTTTTCGAATCTTTGGAACGCCCTTCGAATCGCGTTCGTGAATGAATTTGGCGACACCGTCGGGCGTCCTTCAAACAAAGAAGAGATCTCCAAAATCTCGAAGCTCATCGACTTCCTCTTCGACGGCCGCGGCTACCAGCGCTATGGCCGCGCATTCGGCGGACACTGCCTTCCCAAAGACACGCGCGCGTTCGCGGCATGGTACGGCAAGAGCGTACGGGGTGTTTCCCTCATCGCGGCCGTGTATGAATCCAACGCGAAGCGTCAAAATACAGAAAGAGAATACCCGCTGCTCCCCGAGTGGTTCTCTGAGTGGCCCGAGCGCCACATCTCCGGCTGGCACGCACTCTCGGAGCTTTGGTATGCAGTCAAGAAACATATCGCGCGCCCGACACTCTTGCTCAAGAAACGCGATCGCTCTTGATCCTTTGCATCGCCCTGAGCCACTTGGTTATCACCCTCTCGTAATTCAACTGGTCATCGGCAAGGCGTGTGTAGCACGCTGCGGACAGCCTCGCGCGCAAATCGACCTCATCCCCGAGGCGCTCGATCGCACGGGCTAATTCGTCGTGGTTTCCATTCGAAACGGTAAGTGCTGCCTCCCCCGCCTGCCACGCCATGCCGCTGTCACGAGGAACGATCGAGGGCAGTCCGAACGCGAGCGCATAGAGGAGCGAGATAGAAGTGCCTTCCGGCCTCCAGCCGACCTGAATGTAGATGTCAGCCGTTTTGTAATATTCATACAGCCGCTTTTTTGGCATCCACCCCGGAAATTCAACGTAATTCGAGATACCAAGGTCGGCGGCGAGCTTTCTTATCTCGCCCTCTTCGGGACCGTCTCCGCCCAAAACAAGCCGGAACTTCTCTTTGTTTTTTACACGCGCAAAACCAGCAAGAATGAGATCAAAGCCCTTCGCGGGTGCCATTCGGCTCGAAAAGAAAATAGTGAGGGGTCCTTTTCTTTTTATCCGTTCTCGGTACGAGGTCTCAGTTATACCGTTCTCTCGCATTATTTTCCGGAGATCTATCGGATCACCCAAGACCATGCAGTTGCCGCGGCATGTGAGACCAAACTTCTCGTACATCCGCTGATACATCGGGCTGATGAATTCGCGAAGGTCGATCGCGCGCGCGAGGAACATGCCGATCGTTCTCTCGAGGAGCCACCTGACTCCCTTTCGGATTCTCCTCACGGTGCTGTCGCCCGTTGCTCCTATCAAGAAAGAGCGATCCGACGGGAAGCATCCCAGCTCTCTATTAAAGAACGCGGAAACCGGGACGCGCCCGCCGAGGCGTCGATAAGCGCCGGCTCCGTAGAGGAAATTGTGTCCGTCGACATGAAAAAAATCGGCGCTTCTCTCGTACTTCTTCAGAAGCTTGTAAATCCCCCACGAAGTCCCCACTAAGCTACGCCGCTTTATATTCTCTTCGATGACTGTATACGGCGGGGCGTCAGAAATGTTGTTCCCGTCTGAGAATGTGGTGACGCATACGACCTCGTTCCCAAGTTTCTGCAGTGTCCGCATCATGAGATCGAACTCCTCAATAGAGCCTCCCGCGGTTCTGAAATTGAGCTTCGACGTGAAAAAATAGATTCGCATGAAGGATTCAAGGGCTCTATAATGCGCAGGCAATCGTACCATGACTGTACGCCCTCTCAACAGCGTATTTATCGGAGGCCGACAAATCGGCGCCAACTGCCTGCGCGTACTCGTCGATATGGACGCGCCGCCCCAGCTCGTGATCCCAGATCCAGATGACGTTGGGGTCGACAGCTGGTTTGAATCTCTCGTTAAGGTCGCAAAAGAGCTTTCACTGCCTACTCTGAGAGGTGCGCGAGTGAAAGACGAAAGCGCAATTAAAAAAATCCGCGCGCTGAAGCCGGATATCATTTTCTGCATCGGCAGCATGCAACTCATTCCCAAAGAAGTCCTTGCCATCCCGCCTCTGGGCGTCGTGAACATCCACCCGGCACTCCTGCCGAAATATCGCGGCCGGTACTCAACAGCTCATGCGATTTTCAACGGCGAAAAAGAAACAGGAGCAACGTTGCATTTCATGGACGAGCGTATAGATAGCGGCCCCATTATCATGCAGGAGGCGTTCCCTATCGGGAACGAGGACACGGCGCGAGTCGTCTACGATAAATTCACAGAAGTTGGCACAGCGCTTTTCAAGCGATTTGTTGAGTCACTGAAGCGTGGAGAAGAAATCGCAAGCACTCCGCAGGACGAGAGCAAAGCGACGTATTATCCAAAGGGTCTTCCCTCCGGCGGGAAAATGGACCCTTCGTGGGACGAGGTGACCAAGAAACGCTTCGTCCTAGCCATGACTTTCCCTCCGTTTCCGATGCCGGACATTGATTGACCGCGAGCACGATCCAAGCTATACCACCTCTACATTTATGTCGCGAAATACAGTGGGGATCGTCAAAACATGTCAAAGCTGCGAGGAGAGGAAGCTCACCCCCATACTCTCCCTGGGACATCAGCCCATCGTGCAGGAGTATCTCTCTGCCGGGGCACTCAGAAAACCAGAGGTTACGTATCCCCTCAATCTCGTATTCTGCAAACGATGCACGCTGCTCCAGCTTGACTACATCGTAGAGCCGAAGAAAGTCTTTCCGCCCGAGTACCCGTATCGGACGGGTCTCACAGACATGTTAGTGAGGAACTTCGAGTCTCTCGCAGACAAACTTGAGCGAGAGGGTTACTTCAAGCCGAAAGACGTGGTCGTGGATATCGGCTCGAACGATGGCACTCTTCTCAAGCCCTTCAAGAAAAAGGGGGCTCGCGTCGTCGGCGTCGAGCCGACCAATGCAGCGAAGGTCGCAAAAAGAAACGGCATCCCGACTGTTCAGGATTTTTTCAATGCGAAGGTTGTACGCTCGATCGTGAAAAAGCACGGCCGCGCGCAGATCGTCACAGCAACAAACGTATTTGCGCACATCAACGATACGGCCGCACTAGTGCAGAATGTCGCCGCTCTCATGGCGAAAGATGCGGTCTTTGTGTCCGAGTCACAGTACCTCGGCGATATCATCAAAAAGTTGGAGTTCGATACGATATATCATGAACATCTGCGCTTTTATTCCCTGAGATCAATTGCCTATCTTCTCAAACTTCACGGACTCTCCATAATCGACGCAGATCGTATTTCCGTCGCAGGAGGTTCAATCAGGGTCTATGCGAAAAAAGGCAAACACGCCATAAGCGAGCGTGCACTAAACATTCTTGCGCGTGAGAAAAAAGCCGGCCTATCGGATGTGGCACGACTACAGAAGTTTGCACAATCGTCAATACAAGCAAAACGCAGTCTTCTGGCACTGCTTCTCAGATGCAAACAAAGAGGTTCCGTTGCAGCGCTGGGAAGCCCCGCGCGTTCAAACACGCTTCTGAACTTCGCAAAAATAGATGGAACAATCCTCGACTGTATCTACGAAAAGAATGGCTCGCTCAAAATCGGACTATGCACTCCCGGCTCGCATATACCCGTCGTTTCCGAAAGCCTCATTCGCACCGACAAACCGAAGTTCCTTCTCATGCTCTCCTGGCACATCGGAGCGGAACTCATGGGTTTGATGCGCAAGAAAGGATACCGAGGAAAATTCATCATACCTCTTCCGCACCCTCGAATCGTGGAATAGTATGACCCGCATGACAATCCCGTGGTGGCAGCCGAAGGTGGAAAAAGGCGATTACCGTTTCATACAGAGAGCGCTCGATCGGAATTTCGTTAACGAAGGCCCTCAAGCCCGTGAATTTGAGGAGCGTATTGCAAAACTTGTCGGCGCTCGATACGCCGTATCGGCAACAAGCTGCACAGCCGCCATTTTCCTTGCCCTCAAGGCGGCAGGAGTAAAAGCGGGAGACGAAGTGCTCGTACCGGACATGACATTCATAGCGACGGCGCACGCGGTGGATCTTCTTGGAGCGAAGGTCGTACTTGTCGACGTTGATCCTCAAACATTGAACATCGACCCTTCAAAGATCGCGCGAGCAATAACGAAGAGAACACGCGCGATTATTCCAGTTCACGTCACCGGACGCGCCGCCGACATGAACGCAATTACGCAAATCGCAAAAAAACATCGCCTTGCCGTCATCGAAGACGCCGCAGAAGCGTTTATGTCAAAATACGGAAAGAGGTTTTTGGGCACCATCGGCGATGCCGGCTGCTTTTCCTTTTCTCCGAACAAGACGATTTCAACGGGACAAGGCGGAGTGATAGTAACGAGCAGCAAGAAAATCTACGAAGCTCTGAAACCCCTAAAGGATCAAGGCCGCCCGCAACGTGGAACGGGGGGCGACGACGTGCATTTCTCTGTCGGTTACAATTTCAAACTCACCGACTTGCAGGCGGGAGCTGGTCTCGGACAGCTCAAGCATCTTTCGAAACGACTCAAAAGAATGAAGCGCAACTATGCACTCTACGCAAAGCACCTCAAAGGAATCGGTGATATTCGAGTCTTCCCTTCGCGAAAGGGAGAAGTTCCACAGTGGACTGACATCGAAACAAGAAAGCGGGACGAGCTGGAGAAATACTTGCGGTCGAAGGGAATCGATTCAAGAAAATATTGGCATCCGATTCACCGCCAGCGCGCGTATCGACAATCGGATAATAAATTCCCGGCAAGCACGCGGCTCTCCTACCGCGCTCTCTGGCTCCCTTCCGCCTTCACGCTGTCCGACGCAGACATACACACCGTATGCCGCGCCATCAAAGACTTTTTCAAAAACGCACGCTAGGTGAATTTTTAAGATGCCACTCAATCGTACTCTTAAGACCGTCGGGGAGAGATGTTTTGGCTTCCCACCCCGTGTCGCGCTTGATCTTTGCCACATCGGCAAGACGGCGCTTCACGCTTCCTTCGGGAGCAGGTTTGATATCGAGACTTTTCGGATGCCAGCCGGCGAGCCTGAACATTTCGTCTATCAAATCGGAAATCTTTGTTTCAGTATTTGAACCAATGTGATATGTCTCGCCGTCGGTTTTATCAGATTCCATTACGGCCTGAATCGCTTCGACAGCGTCACTGACGTAGCAGAAAGATCGAGTCTCGTCGGCGCCAAAAACGGGGAACGGGTCGGTGCGCTTTTGGATGCGCTCCAATACATCGGGGATCACATGATGCCCTCCGCGCGGTCCGTAGAAGTTGTGTGGGCGCACGATCGACATTCGGAAGTTGTAGGCCTTCGCATAGTGTATGAAAAGGAGCTCGCCGATAAGTTTGGTTCCTGCGTAAGACCAACGTGGGTTGTGCGGATCGGCAATAACGAGTGGGACACCCTCTGGCGTGGGTAGCGGAAGTTTGCCAAAAGCTTCAAGTGCGCCGGAGTACGCTTCGTTCGAAGATGTGAACAGTATTTTGCCCTGCGGGTTGTGTACGCGAAACCACTCGACCGCGTTGAGATTTATTAGAAGTGCTGTGCGCAGTATCTCGTGAGGTATTTCATAGAAGAGCCTTGTCGAATTTATAGCGGCGAGATGATACACATGATCGAACGTTCCAAGATTCTCCCACGAACGTACATCAGTGAGGTCAGCTTTCGTGAACGTAACATTCGGCTCTTTGCAAAGATCATTGAACGCATCGTCCGCCTTCCCCAGCGCGAAGTTATCCACGAGCGTGAGATCATGTTTTTGCGAGGCGAGGCGCCTCGCGAGATGATAGCCAACGAATCCTGCTCCCCCCGTAATGAGAATATTCATACCTGTATCTTATTGGGCTTAGGAGAATCGCGCAAAGAGGACTAGGACCGTTGTGCTTGCGTCCGTATCTTTCTTTCAAGTACCTCCGCGAGGTGAGTGAGCTCCTTCTTTCTCTTTGTGCGGTCGCGCTCAATCTCCCACACATACATCAGATCGAGAGATGCACCATCGTGAAGAAGGGCGGCGACGAATCGCGTGAGCTCTTCTTCCGAACTGCCTCCCCCTCTCAGGCTCTCTGCAACGAGAGCTGGAAGCTCTTCGGGAATTCGAGACCGCCTCACAGAGGGCAGGGCGTTAAAAAAAGCGTCGCCGAACGTAATGACGGGCTTGCCAAGCAACGTCGCCTCCCACGCGGCTGAGCTGTTTATGCTCGCCACAAGAGCCGCATGTCTCACGAGATCAAAGCCCAGTATCACTGGATCTATGAGCCGCACGTTCGGAATCTTCTTCAGTTCCCGGTAGTATCGACGCGGCCGATATGGAACCATCGTTGGATGTTCCTTGACGTACAGATACATCCCGACCGGGAGAGATTGGGCCAAGCGCTTCACTATTGCTATCTGATCAGTATCAAAAGGCGCCCCCATAAGTATGCCCATTTCCGGTTCATACTGGAGCGGATAGAACGCAAATCGAGCGGTAGGATCGAACGAATCGTACAAGTCGCCGAGACCCCTGAGATTGCGCAGTTTCCGTCTGACACGATCATACAGATGCAGGAATGGGTTGACGGTCGAATAGTCGGTTCGCCTCTCCGCGTCTGTCCACCAATCCGCGAAAATACGGAAAAAATTGAAATACAGGGTGCGCCATAGGTTCTTGGGAAGTAGAAACTCGAACTGTCCCCGTCTGCCGCTCTTCTCGCGCGAAACTACGACTTTTGAATACACGGTCGGCTTCCTTCTGAACTCTTCTATAAATGTGCGGGCCTCGCGGTACCGCGGAATTTTATCCAGGGCGTTTTTCCGATTCTCCTCATAGAGCTTTTCTACGCCGGTCATACCTCGGTAGCTCTCGCTTATCACGACGAGATCTTTCATCGAGGGAATAAGTGTCGTAAAGACGCGGATGCCCCTCTTCTTGGCCATTTCGTACAAGAGAAGCGTCCCCAGAGATCCGGGCTGGAACATGTACAAGAAATCAGGTTTTTCTTCGTCAAGAAATGCGCTTATGCGTTTGGCATACCCTTGCACAAATCGCATCATTTCTTCGAGAGAATAAGGCGAGGTGTCGTGAGGATATTCCCTCACGAGTTGTCCAAGACGGACGACGCGATCGACGTTAATGTACTTCCAAAGAACTCCATACTCGTGTTCTAGCCGTTGCAGGTATTCATGATCGATGCGCTCGTCCTTCGCGAGCTTGAAAATGTCTTCGTCGAGAACGATGTTCGTGTATGAGATCTCTTTCTGCTGTTTGAGAAAGCGATAGCCATCCCGCAGTTGCACATATGCGCAAAATTCGTCGACCGCACCGCGCTCCTTTAGGAGTTTCGCGAGTTCGTGGCCTATGTACAGAAACCGGCGCTGCAGTACAAAGCATCCTTTCATATCAGACTTCTTTAAGGAGCTTGGCATTGAGAAGGACCTTGATTGCTCCGTAAACTTCGGCAGCCCGAACCTTAATAAGCTTGCTCAGATCCTCAACGTCATTGGTACCGTCAGCATACGCCAAAATATCGAAATACGTCTTCGTTCTTCTATCAATAGATTTTCCTTTCGTGCTGTACAAGTGCCGCTTTCCAAGCTGCGGCTCTCCCGGAATAATCGCTCTGTAGCGTCTCGTTTGTTCCAAGTGCTCAATACATGCCTTGTAGACTCGATATGCGCCCTCAAGGCCCGTGGGGGTCACCACTCTAAAATCATCCAGCGACGTATGATATTCAGGATAAGTTCCGTATTTTGTCCGCATGATAGAGACGACGGGCAAATCGAACGGCATGCTGCAATACTGGCGCTCATCGCTCCCCCTATCAAGGAAACTCCACTCCTTGAATTTCGGATGCAGGCGCCGGAGAACGCGACGCGCGACTTTATCAGCAAGTGTGTTGCCGTGCCGCGACGGTATGTACGAATACATGCGATTGTCCCCCACGCAGGTGATAGTAAAGCCTGCAATTGTATTTTTTTGCATCTCACGGGCATGGCGGCTCAAGTATGCAAGCGCACCGATGGTCTCCGGAATAAAAATGATTCGATAAGTGTAGCGCCGAGGGTTTCTCATGATGAACTTCGCAAGCTCCGTGAGCACAACGGGTCCCGAGAGTTCATTGTTTGCCATTGAAGGGTGGCAAACATATGTCGAAAAGAAGACTTCTTCCTTCCGTTTTCCCGGGATGATCAGCTCTCCGTAGGTAAGCGATCCCTTCTTGAGAGTGCTGTCGACAACGACACGATATATGCCCTTCTTGAGCCTCAAGCGATCGCCGTGCGCCAAACAGAATCCCCACCTTCGTTTGTAATAGGATGTCACGTATGGAATAGCGCTCGGCTGCGCTGGAAGTGAATACAAATGCTTCTGAAGCTCTTCAAGGGGCATTTTTCTGTCGATCGGGGTCGAGTACCCGACGACGTGTAGATTGTGCTTCTTGAAATCAATTACGCGTGAGCCTCTTTCGTCTGCGACGTAGGCATCGCGAATGTTCCACTCCAGAGGTATTGTCCAATCGAACACTCTGGTTCCACTCGGAATTTCGCGAATCTTAAGCGGGATGTGCTTTCTAAGAATGGCAAGCGTCTCCCGCACTCCATTTCCCGTGAGAGAGCGGCAAATGGGAAAGAGTCTTCGCGCGAGCGCATGCATCTCACGACCAACATCCTTATCTGCACTCATAACATTTCTCACGCCAGACGTTTGAATCCGACTTCTGGAAGAGGACCTCTTAGTCGCTTAGGCGCGTCATTCTTCTGTATTGCCTCGGCGAGAATCGCGAACGTCTCGTCTACCGCCTTGAAGTAGCGCGGCAAATGTGCAATCTTGTGCGCATACGACACATAAATAGTCGTGGTCGCGAGATACCCGCGCGCGAGCATCTCCTGCGTAAAGAGCGCCTTGAGGGTCGCGGCTTCCGGATGGTCGAAGGTGAAATTGATGAATGCATTAGGCCCTTCGACCCTGATTGAAAGCTTTTGTTTTTTGGCCAAACGGTTCCATCCTTCTCCGATCTTCTTCCCCACTGTGTCAATGTATCGCGTGGCGTTTACGCGCTCCATCTTTTTTATCGCGGCAAGCGCTGCGGCAGGGCCGATGCGCTCCGCGTGATACGTGGAAGAGATAAAGCTTGCCTCCGCCTCTTTCATCACTTCCCGCTTCCCGACGAGTGCCGCCATGGGAAACCCGTTCGACATCGCCTTACTGTAGATCGCGATATCGGGAATGACACCAAATCGCTTCCAGACCCCCGGGAACCCGAGTCGAAAACCGGAAGAAATCTCGTCGAATATGAGAACAGCGCCTATCCTATTTGCAATTGCA
>MFLZ01000013.1:14865-16142 GCA_001781685.1 Candidatus Kaiserbacteria bacterium RIFCSPLOWO2_01_FULL_54_13 | reverse complement strand
ACGGCAAGCGGCTGCACTTGGGGTTGCATTTGCGCACACCATTACAAGCATTAACAGCAAAACGTTTCCAAGCTATTGATTAGAGAACGGGTTAGCTACCCAGATATAGCCTCTTCTTTTTCAGGTGTTCCTTGTACGTCTTTGAGTAGTGCGTGACGTTGTTCTTGTCCGCGAGGTAGTAGAGGTAGCTGTGTTCTATGGGAGTCACGGCGGCAAGAAGCGAATCGAGCGAGGGGCTTCCGATCGCACCGGGCGGTAGGCCTTTGTGCACGTAAGTATTGTACGGATCGTCGCTCGCGAGATCGTCGACGGTCAAGTCGAAGCTTCCCTTCCCTAGCGTGTAGAGAAACGCCGCGTCTACCTGAAGGAGCATGCCGCGCTTCAAGCGGTTCCACAAGACGCCGGCGATTTTGCGCCTATCGTCCATGTTACGCGCCTCGCGTTCGAGAAGGCTGGCCAAAACGACGACATCCTCAAGCGGCCTTCCAAATGCGTCGATTTCCGTTTGAATAGCAGTGATCTTCGCGTCGAAATTTTCTCGCATGGACGAAAGCACTTGCTCGTCGTTCGCGTTAGGAAGGAAAAAATAAGTATCTGGAAAAAGGTATCCTTCCACGGGCTGGGCATCGGCAATGAAGCGCTCTTCGTCGAAACGCTCGAGTTGTCCGCCGAATAGCGTTGTCATTTCTTTTGTCGTAGCGCCTTCGGGTACGCGGATCCGGATCGGCTCGAGTCCGTAGGCGCCGACTGAAATGGCGCGCGCCACCGAGAATACGGTTTTCGGCTCCTTGAAAAGGTAATCGCCTGCATGGACGTCTCGCTCGTGTCCGGAAAGTGTCATGATGATCCTGAGAGCGAGTGCCGAGCGCACGACCCCGAGCGCTTCGAACGATTCCGCTGTTTCCGAAAGCGATGCGCCCTCCGGCACGGCGATGAGCGTACCGAGCGGAAAATTCTCGGGCGGCTCGATCGCGGTCAGGTAAAGCACGGTTGCCAATGCACCCGCGAAAATTGAAATCAAAATCGTGCGGCGGTTGGTATGCTGCTTCCAATGCTCTGAGAGCTCCGCGAGCTTCTGACTCCCGCGGTCGAAGAGATGCTCGAGATATTGCTGAAGTTTGGACATACGTTAGCTTGCTCGTAGCTTATAGCTTGTAGGCATAATGAAATGTGGGTATTTTGCCACAAGCTGCTGGCTGCTGGCTGCAGGCTATTTCGGAAGATTCGGCGGCGGTTCCGCTTTCTTCGCTGGGATCCGTTCGATGCCGGGAGCTTTC
>MFLZ01000013.1:14268-14838 GCA_001781685.1 Candidatus Kaiserbacteria bacterium RIFCSPLOWO2_01_FULL_54_13 | reverse complement strand
GTCGATAGCAGTCGAAGAAGCGCCGTGCGTGCAGATGGTAGCGGAAGTCCCAGAGGTCTTGATACGGGTAGTCGAAGGGCGTGTGCCAACGGCGCGGGCGAAATTGATTGAGGTATTGCGGGTTCCCCACAGGCCGCCACATGAAGTGCAAGGGCTTCCAGCCCGCCGAAGTAAATTTGTCTGGATCGCAAATATAGACGCCGCGTAATCCGACGTTGAAAGGGTGTTTGCTCAGATTGCGCTCGATGACGCGGATCTGCTCGTTCACGCGATACATCTGCACGCGGGAGAAGCGCTTCCAGTCATCATCAGGACCTTTCACCTCCGCTAGCTCTCTGCGAATCTTGTCCACCTCGTCTTGCAACATACCGACGTAGCGAGACTCCGGCTCGAACCACCGTCCTTTCGGCTTGCGTCGCTGGTCTTTGTTGGACGTGAAGACGATCTGCAGCCATATCTGCTCATCGCGCCGCAGATTGCTCAAGTGTTCCAAGACGGTTGCAAGCGGATCCACCTTATACTCTTCTTTCGGATCCTTATCGAGTTCGAATTCGACGTAGGTTTTGATCG
>MFLZ01000013.1:3698-14213 GCA_001781685.1 Candidatus Kaiserbacteria bacterium RIFCSPLOWO2_01_FULL_54_13 | reverse complement strand
GTACTCAAACTTCGAGGCGTAATCTTCGACTTCGAACATTTCCACTTCCGGGTACTGTGAGTAGATCGCCGCCTCGACGGAGCCGCGCCAGCTGTCCCATGTCCAGATGTAAAAGTGCACCTCGCCGCCGAAGGAGGCAATCTCGAGAGACCAGATAGGACGCACCGAGCCCATCCATTTGCGGTTCATAAACGTCACCTCGCCCGCGTCCATCCACAGATGGGAGAGCGCCGTGTCCATCCCCCGCGGCGACTTCACGAGATCGCGCGGCATCTTCACCTCGAGAAGGACCGGCTTTATATTCGAGAGATAAAGGGACTGTACGTACCACACCCACGCTCTCCAGCCTCCGGCCACGGCAGCGACGGGAAGCCATAGGGGCATCGTGCCCACGATCCATGCAAAGGCAAAGAGCGGGAGAGCCGGGATCTGCTGCGCAAGGACACCTAGAAAGCCCGCAAATACCGCCATGAGAAAGAGCCCGCGCGAAATGCCGAACATGTTGCCGATGTTCCCCTCAACGAACGCTCGAAAGTCGAGCTTGATGGCGTCGCCCAAAAAGCTCCTGACCTGCCCGGAAGTAATGGTATGGAGCTTTTCCTCATCTCCCACTCCCGGTATTGCGTACGACATAGAAGTAATAATAAGTCAAAATGCGAAATGCAAAAGCCAAAATGAGGCTCAAAAGTTGATAACTTTTGCCTGCCCGCCAATCTGCCTGCCGAGTCTTCAACGAAGGCAGGAGGCTTTGCCCGTGCGTGTCTGCACGCAGACAGGTCGGTGCAGGCGGCGATTTTTAATTTTTTTGACCTACTTCAAGAGCGAGTACTTGCCATCGGGGAGGCGAACAAAAATGGGGTTCTGAAGATTGACGACGATAGTAGCGTCCTTCACATACCGCTCGCGCTTCACGCGATCGATGATCTCTTCGCGGGTGAGAGCCCCGTCACGCGTAAGAACTCCTCGAATCACATCGCGGACGACTCCCGGTTCGTACCCCCACTCCTTCAAGGCGTAGAGCCCGCGGCCGACGAGAACGAAGCGATTATCCTTGATGAGCTCGTTGTGTGTCGTCGCGGGGTGCGCCTCGCGGTTGAAGAGCGCTCCGATCCCCTTGGCAACCTCCGTGAAATGCATGGGCGAGCCGTGGCGCTTCAGGGTGAGGTACGCAAAGTCGCGCGTGTTCTTGATGCGCACATGCGGCGATTCGATTCTCCCCCACTCGCCCAAGGGATTCTTTCCAATGCGCTTTGAAATCAAAAGCCATCTCACCAAGACCTCCGGCGGACGATTCTTGACGCCTTCCTGCTTCAAGTGTTTCGCAAAGTGCTCGACAAATTCCTCTTCGGGCGTGAGCTGACTCGGCTCGATCGCTTCGTACAAATTCGCGAGCGCGCGCTCGACAGCTTCAGCAAGCTGTTCGTCCACATGCCAGCGTGTTTTGAAATTTGCATCCTCCCGCCGGTCGTTGAAATGGTGGCCGACAGTGAGAAGGAAGATAATGTGATTTCTCTCCGACTCATGTTTGGGAAGATGTTCAAGTATGGTTTCCTCCGCGAGTACGCCTCCCAGCACATGTAAAACGCGCTTCAAGTCTTCAAGCGTCGGCGCATGGGCCGTATACGTCTCGGATTCCCGCACGATGGAAAGGCCGTGGTTTTCGATCTGACGAACACGCTCGCGGGTGATGCCGTATTCCTTACCGATCGCATCCAACGTGCGACTCTCGCCTTTCGGCGAGAGTCCGTAACGATCGGTCAAGACCTTCCGCGTGCGCTCAGGGAGCCCGGAGAGCAGGTCCTTCGTGACTGTTTTTGGAGCAAATCCGAGCATATTCGTTATACGAAATGGCATTATGTCTGCAATGCCATGCACCACGATATGTTAATACTTTGGCTTAAAGACTGGGTTTTAGAGTCATTCGACATAGTTCAAAACGACTGCCATGCAATTATAGTGTGCGGAGCTGTTTGACTATCTATGGCAGTGTGGCGTACGTTGTATCAAATACGCGTGATAGCGTCAAGGTTTGGACAGCTGTCCACATGTAAACAACATTTCTTGCCACTCCTCCTCTCAAAGTGCGCACGCCTCACATGGTAGGATGCGTACATGGTTGAAAAAACGCCGCGCATTCCACCGCAAGACACCGACGCAGAACGCGCGCTCTTGGGAGCACTCATGCTTAATCCCAACGCGATGTACGAAGTCGCCGATGTCGTCGGCGTCGACTCTTTCTACGCAGGCAAGCACCGCGTGGTCTACGACGCGATGCTTTCACTCTACGCAAAGAATGATCCAATAGACATCGTCACTGTTTCGGCAAAGCTCAAGGAGCGCAAACAGCTCGGCGAATTAGGCGGCGCCGCCTACCTCTCCGAGCTCGTCGGCGCCGCCGCTTCTCCCGGAAGCGCGCGGCACTATGCGGAATTGGTGCAGACCAAATTCCTCCTGCGGAGTCTTATCGCCGCCGCCGCCACGATTAACGAGCTCGGTTTCCAAGAAGACAGAGATGTCGCCACCGTTCTCGACGAGGCACAAGCGGCGGTCTTTGGCGTTTCGCAGACGCCGATGCTTCGCTCATTCAGTGCGATCAAAGAAGAGCTCACGGAGGCGTGGGAGCGCCTCGAACACTTGCAGAAACACGAATCGGTTTTGCGCGGAGTCTCCACCGGTTTCCGCGAACTCGACAACCTCCTTGCGGGCCTCCAGAAATCGGACCTCATTCTCCTTGCCGCGCGCCCATCGATGGGCAAGACCGCGCTCGCCCTCGACATCGCCAGACTGTCTGCCACAAAGCACGGCACGCCGGTGGGCATCTTTTCGCTTGAGATGAGCTCGCAGCAGCTCGTCGATAGGATGCTTGCAGCGCAGGCGGGCGTGAACGCGTGGCGTCTGCGCACCGGGAAGATCAAGAGCGAGGACGAGTTTGCACGGCTTCAGGAAGCGATGGGAGTTCTCGCCGAAGCGCCGATTTACATTGACGACAAGCCCTCCTCGACGGTGCTCCAGATGCGCTCGGTCGCACGGAGGCTCAAGATGGAAAAAGACCTCAAACTCGTTATCGTGGACTACCTGCAGCTCATTACGCCGACATACACGCGCGCGGCGGACTCCATGGTTCAGCAGATCACCGAGATATCCCGCTCGCTCAAAGCTATGGCGCGCGAGCTCGATGTGCCTGTCTTGGCGCTTTCACAGTTGTCGCGCGCGGTGGAGACTCGCCGTGGCCGTCCGAGGCTTAGCGATCTTCGCGATTCTGGCTCCTTGGAGCAGGACGCAGACGTGGTGATGTTCATACATCGCGACGACAAAATGAACGAGAACTCCGACCGCCCCGGCATCGCGGAGATTCTTGTCGAAAAGCACCGCAACGGCCCCACCGGAAAAATCGAGCTGCGCTTCGACGAAGAGACGACGACGTTCCTCTCCATCGAGAAGAGCGACTTTGGCGGCTTCACGCCGGAAACTGAGGTGGAACAAGAAGCACCGTTTTAGTAGAAAATTAAGGAACGAAGTGACTATAATTTTCACTACCCAGCACCAATTTGGCATCCCTCAACGGAATCGCGTGCACGAACGAATGTTGAGATAGGTCTCGGCCAAATCTCGAAATCGTGACACAGGTTACGGATACCGAATTGGTGCTGGGTGTAAGAGCTTGTAATTCGCTTCGTTCATAACAATCTCTAACATGGACTCTATTGAACGCCTGACAGCTCTCTTTGAAAAGTTTCCCGGCATCGGTCCGCGGCAGGCGCAGCGCTTCGTGCAGTACTTGCTACGCAGCTCCCCCGCTCTCCGGCGAGAGCTCCTTAACGCCATCCAAAGTCTCACACGCGCTGTAATTCAGTGTCCCGAGTGTATGCGATATCACTCGGGAAAGACAAAGATCTGTGCGATCTGCTCAAATCCGGAACGCGATAGTCAATACCTCGCTGTCGTCGCATCCGATGCCGATCTTTTAGCGCTTGAAAAGAGTGGCACGTACAAGGGCCGCTACTTCGTGCTCGGCGGCACTATCTCGCTCGCATCCGAAAAAACAGACGGCCTTCGCATCAAGCAATTACTCGACTCTATGCCTTCGCGCGTCAAGAGTGGACTAAAGGAAATCATTCTCGCGTTCCCCGCCAACCCCGAGGGCGACGCAACCGCCGTTCGTATCAGAGAAGAATGTCGGGATTTACGAAATCCCGACATCAAGGTTACGATGCTCGGCCGCGGGCTTTCTACCGGAAGCGAGCTCGAGTATGCCGACCCGGAGACGATAAAAAGTGCGCTTGAGAGCAGGAGATAATATTTAGTGCGTGGTATCTTTTGGACTTCGATCGTCGAAAATTTCTCGCATTTCCTCCGGATCCTGACTCCAATACGCGTTCAGGATGCTTTGAGCATCTTTAAACAAGCCTCTTGCAATTCTCAAATCTGAGTCCGACCAATGTGCTTGCCCTTCCTGACGGTAGTTCCGCTCTGCGTGCTGCCCAGCAAGGATGAGAGCAGCTCTACCCTCTTTCATTTTGCCTACAAGTCGCTCCGAAAACCTTTCGAAGGCGAGGCGCTCAAAGGCATCCCGTCCACTCATCATGGTAGACATTTTCAGAAGCTCAGCATCAACGGCCTCGGGAGATGGATATTCATACTCCCGCTTTCCTACTCTGACCTTTTGCGTCTCTATCTGCTTTTCTGCCAATGGACCCCTTAGCCAAAGTAGTAGCCTTGCGCGAGTCTTTTTTGGCTCGACAGACTCATCAGACATACATCCTTAGGGCAGTGCGGTGATGCGGACTTTTGCGTACGGTTGGCGGTGGCCCTTTTTTACGAAATGGCGGCTCTTTTGGCGGTAGCGGATTACGGTCACCTTCTTCGCACGGCCTTCTTCGACGAGCTCCGCAGAGACTTTTGCACCATCTATATAAGGAGAACCAACTTTCGTTTCAGACCCGTCGTCTACGAGGAGCACCTTATCAAAAGTCAGCTTTTCCCCTGCTTTCGATGAATCGGAAAGCTTTTCAATACTCAAAACACTGTCCTTCGTCACGAGGTACTGCTTCCCACCTGTCTCAATAATCGCGATTTTGGCCATATTGAGGCGCAACTATACTCGGCTTATTCGTCGATCGCAAGTGTCGGTTTCTCCAAAAGTGGCGACTCTAAACCAACCGACTCGCCGGTGATGCGCAATACATCCTTATCAATCTTCCCGAGCTCTTTGCCGCCCGCATTGTAGTGGCTCACAGTGGTCGAAAGTGAATTGCCGAGACGCTTGTAGTAATCCTGATAGGCGTTGAGGTGTCGCCCGAGCGCCTCTACGTTCTTGGCGATGTCCTTCGCTGTCTCCTCTATCTTGAACGCCTTGAAGCCGTAAAGGACAGATTGCAGGTAGGCGGCGAAGGTCGTCGGCGAGACGATAATGACTTTCTTTTCGTTGTACGCGTAATCAATCAAGTTGCGCGTATTCACCTTCACTGAGCCGACCTCGTTGATAAGCAAATCGTAATAGATCGCCTCCGCCGGAATGTACATAAAGGCGAACGGGAGCGTGCCGTCTTTCGGCCGCACGTACTTGGCGCACTCATCGATACGGAGCTTGAGGTCGTTCTTGAAATCCTTCTCGAGCTCTTCGCGCTGTTTGTCGTCTATCGCATTTACCAAACGCTGATAGTTGTCGAGAGAGAATTTTGCATCTATCGGTATCATTCCTTCCTTGGTGACGATGATGGCGTCTACAGTCTCTCCTCCCGGAAACTCGTGCTGCATCTTGTACGAGCCGGGCGGCAAGATGTTGGAGAGTATCAATTCAAGCGACGCCTCGCCGAGATTGCCACGCTGCTTCTGATGCTTCAGCACCTTCTCAAGATTTTGCAATTGCTCCGCAATAGTAAAAACCTGCTTGGTCGACTCTTTCGTCTCCGCGACGCCTTTCACGACTTCCGAGAGCTGACGATGCACGAGGTCACGCGTGTCTGTCACAAGACGCTGTGACTGCTCGAACTGCGCACGCATGCTCTCAAACATCCGCGTGGTTCCCTCTCCAAGCTTGTTTTCCAGCGTTTTCTCCAACTCCTGAATCCTCTGCTGAAGCAAGAGCATCCCCTGCGAATCTTGCTGTGGAGAAACGTTCCTCGTCCAGAGAAGATAGAAAAGAGTACCCAGAACCGCGAGCAAAAGGATGAGAATAAGCCATTCCATGGAGCGATTCTAGCATGCGACATGGGCAGATGTTAAAGTTCAAATAGGAGGTGTCCCATGCTCGAGATCTGCCCGGGTTGCAGAAAGTCACGACTCCTCAAAAAACGACGTCGAAAGGAAATACGGCTGTGCGGCAGCTGCATTGCTATCCTCAATCGCATTCGAGCCTACCGCCGAAAGAGTAGGGCTCGGATCAAAAAAAGGGGCGTGTGCGTCGACTGTAGCCGACAGATGCTGATAGCAACTCGTAGTCGTTGCAGCACTTGCTATTCTGCATTTTGTACGAATCGACGAAATAAAAAACTATTCTTGGGGTTGAAGCTCGCAAGATAGCCGAACGCGTGCTTGCGCGCGTTCGGCTGCCTGTTATCCTCGTTATATGCTGACTCAAAAAATCCGCTCGGACATGACTGCTGCCATGAAGGCGAAGGACGACCTGCGCGTGCAGACGTTGCGTGGAGCACTCGCGGCGTTCGTGAACGAGCTCGTGGCCAAGGGCAGGAAGCCCACCGAGGAACTCGCGGACAACGATGCTGTAACGGTGCTCAAGCGCCTCGCGAAGCAGCGCAAAGAGGCCGCAGAAGTGTATGTAAAAGGCGGCCGTGCTGAGCTCGCAGAGAAAGAAACCAAAGAACTCAAACTTATCGAGGAATACTTGCCTCAGATGGCGAGCCGCGAAGAGATAGAAAAGGTTGCCCGAGTGAAAATGCAGGAACTCGGAATAGTAGCGGGCTCGCCCGCCGAAGCCTCGGCGAAGGCGGGCAAACTCACGGGAGCCGTGATGAAAGAATTCGCCGGCCGCGCAGACGGCAATGACGTAAAAGAAGTGGTGCAAAACCTCTTGTCCTCTTGAGATATCGGCATTTCGTGATAGAGTCTCGCGCAGTAGAACCGCGTTCCCGAAACCACGCTCACACCCGGAGGCGAGAGCGATGCCCCGAGATGCCAACCTCAGCGAGCATGTGTTGCGTGCGTTCATGTCTCTCTCTGCCGAGGACCAAGCGAATATCAAGCTGGACCTCGCGCAAGAGGTAGTGAAAACAGCGTTCGACAAGCTAAGGCGAGTGCGTGACCGTGGCTTGGTAACCCGATACGCTCTTGCCGAGCTTTGTATCGGCAACCAGGGACCACGCGAAAAACGCCAAAGAACATTCAAAGCATATTGGCGACTCACGCGCAGAGTTCTAGGTAATCGTGAGAGTCGGGCGCGTCCGATCAGACGCAAGAAAAAGGAGGGCGCGTGATGTCGCTCACTGACGAACGATTGGCGGACGGTGTTCTCTATAGCGTCCAATGGCAAGGGTGGCGCGAACACAGAAAAGGAGGGCGGTGGTGGGAAATCCCCGAAATCGTCCGCTCTGCCTTACGCGATCATCCACAGCTCCGCGAAGAGTCTTCGCTGGAATTCGAGAAGACTGTTCAGCGGGTAACAAAAATTCTTCGGAGTCGCTGGGCCAAGAAAGGAGTAGAAACGAAGAGACGCCGAAGAGAGCGGAAAAAGGCTCAAGAGCATCGTCGCCTTGCAAAAGCAAGAAAAGCTCTCCTGTTGAAAAAAATCAATAAGTGGGAGAGAAAGCGTCGTACCGCTAAGCGCCGGGCAAAGCAAGCGGCGATGCGAGCGGTCAAAGAGCCTACGTTCTTGTAAGAACCGCGCGGGAATGTTGCGTAAGTACCCGCGCGGTTTGTGTTTGATATAGCATCTTGGGACGGCCGGTGAGAGTTGCTATATCTAGGCCGACCTCAAATCGAGACGATCTTTTTCGAAACGTGTCAGAACATATCGCCAGGGCTTTTTGGCCCACTTGCCGGCGTAGTGAACGCCGATTCTCGGCGTCCGCAGAATGCGATGAGGCGTCGCCTCATCGCATCTGTCTTCTATCCAGAGACCGGATGATTTTGAAGCGGGTTTGCCGTTCAAAGCCCGGGTTATCCTGAGCTCTCGAGTCAATTTACCGGGCCCACTCAATGGCAAGGTCTTACCTTGACACGCGCGGATGAGAACTGCCGAAGGGTAGCCTTTGGGGCCCGTCACGATATTGAGCATGTCGTACACGCCGTAGACGAAGTACACATACCAGTATCCAGCTGGGCCGAACATGATCTCGGTACGCTTCGTTCGCCCTTTCGAGGCATGACACGCGAGGTCGCGCTCGCCATCATAGGCTTCGGTCTCCGTAATCATGAACGACTTACGAAGTCGTTCATTGATGCGGCGGACAAGAAATTTTCCCAAGAGCTCGCGCGCGACGATCTGCGGGCGCCGGTCGAAGAAACTTCTACCAAGTATGCGCTTCACCCCGTTAGAAATAGCCCTCCCAGTAGGCCCTTCGGGCGCGCGAGCGCGGGTGTGATTTCTAACGGGACTCACGCCACTAGTATGCAGGAGCGGCACCGCGTCGCGCAACGAGTATGGCAAGCCCCGAAGCGGCGGCCGCAATCCCGAGCACGATCGCAAACACAACGGGAAGTGCAAACGCAAACACCAGGACGAACACGATCGCACAGAGCATGATGCGTCCGAGCGCAAGCGCGATTTCTTTCAGTGCCGTATATTCGTCCACAAATGCTCCCCTGTCGCTCACCTGCTCAAAAGAGAACGGGTCGAAGCGCGTCCCGCGCTCGGGCGTTGTTGTATAGGCGTACGAATCGGCAATGATGACGCCGACCGGCGTCCCCGCAGCAAGCCGCCCGATCCATCCGGAAATAGCCAAGACTGTATACACGGCGGCTGAATTCTCAAGGCCGAAACGTTGCAAGAGCCATGCATACAGCCGTCGCAGGAGAAGAATTAAGAGTAGCGTGACGCTCAAGACAAGCCCGAGCATGAAGTATGACCACTCGAGAATCAAGAACACCGCAAGAGGCCACACGAGAAAGAGTGCCGCACCCTGCAAACCCTCGAAGAGCGACTGCAAGACAAGCCCGTAATTCTTCCTCCTCCAGAGCTGTTTGAATGTGTACACGTACGACCACGAAAAGCGCTCACGCGTGTCGGGCACCCAGAAAACAGGGAGTGCGGAAAGGATAATGAGCGCGGACGCCCCAAAGAGGAGCCGACCTTGCGCAAACGCAATCGAACTTATCGTGAGTCCGGCAAAGAGCGGCATGAGCGCGATAATCACCTCAAGATAGGCACGCATATGTTCGTGCGGCCTGAGCGCAGTCTGTGTCACGCGGTATGGCACGAAGTAGAGCGCACGGTACATTCCCGCGAGTGTGGCAAAGCCGACGATGCCCCACAAAAGCGGCGCGGAGAAATACCCGCTCAGAGTGCCTCCGAGAAGGACAAACGCGCTTCCGGCGCAGACCACGCCCCAAATAAGCGAGCGCCGCGCGCCTCTTTGCAAATGTGCGGCCGCTACGGGCGTAAACACGATCGTTATGAATTGCGCAAAGCCGAATAGAAGTGCCATCGTCGCAAGCGAGCGCGGCACGTTGCCAGAAAGCAGGTAAAAGTATTCGAAGACGAAGATCCACGCGAATACATTCGCGAGCGAAAGTCCCGCACGCAGGAGAAACCGATGGGCGTGTAGTGAGGAGCTCACCCCGTTAGAAGTTGCGGAAGTCATAGTTCGTTCATTGTAAAAAACTTGCTACATGAGGTCATATGGCATTGGTCAGAGACAATAACGATCGGGGAGCGCAGCTTCCTACTTCTAACGGGGCTCACACGCTGGAAGTTCGACTCTGGAATCGCTCGAAGCGAGGATAGAGTGCAAGCAAGGGGCCAAGGGCAACCACGGCATACCCGAACCACACGTTCCAATCGAGAAATACCTCCCAGCCAGCGAGAGGCACGCTCATGAGCCCGTCAAAAACGGCCATCATGATGCCCCACGAGAGCGAGTATGGAAGAATGTCGCGCCATGTGTGGACGCGCAGCGCGCGGCCTGCCATCACGGTCGTTATGATGAGAACGAGAAAACCCACGGCGCGTGGCGCGAATCCTTCCACAAAGCCGTACATGACAAACGCGGACCACAGGAGAAACATGATCGCGTATATCACGATGCCCCAACCGAAAAGTGCTCCGAGTCGCAACCCCATTCTCGCCATTATGACCGATGTGCGCACATGTACGCGATCCGTGTGTGGATAGCCTAAAGTGCAGCGGCCGCGTTGGACGCGGCCGCTGCACAAACCTCAGTGGAAAACAGATTTACCACCTGCCGCCACCGCCGCGTCCACCGCGGTCGCCTCCGCCTCCGCGGAAGTCGCGACGCGGCTCCATCGGACGGGCTTCGTTCACCGTCAAGGTCCGGCCGCCGAAATCTTTGCCGTTCCATAGGTCGATCGCTTTCTGCGCATCGTCATCGGAAGCAAATT
>MFLZ01000013.1:0-3690 GCA_001781685.1 Candidatus Kaiserbacteria bacterium RIFCSPLOWO2_01_FULL_54_13 | reverse complement strand
TTGCGCGAACGCGTCGCGCAGCTGATCATCGGTAGTGCTGTAGGGCAACCCACCGATATAGAGTTTCTTAGCCATGCTTTGTTTTCGTTGTTCCTCTAATACATGTAAACCAACCTTTCCCTGCCTACTCGGTTCACACCTCAAAGCATGGAAGCTTACATTCGCGACAATAATGCCGCCTCGCCAAATATTGTCAAGTTCATATACGAGTCCAGTTAGCGCGAACTTGTCCTATTTTGCCGCTTTTTCACAACAAATAATTGGTCCCGCGCGGCACGTCCGTGCGGGACCAAAGGTCTTACCCTAGTACAAACCGGACACTTCTGTGACCGTTAGAGGAAAATAATAGCCATGCCGGGCATTGTTTGTGTCGCAAGGGACTGTAGAGCCGAGTGGTCATCCTCCGAAGCCCACAGAACTTCACGCACACCCTTCTTGTAAAGCACGCGAAGTGCTGTGGCTTGCTTTAGCAGCGGGCCGCTTGTGGTGGGCGCGCTCTTGAGGACGTCGTCGACGGCCTTCTTTTCTGCGGCCGTCGTGATAGTAATCATCTTTGCCTCGAACTGTGGCTCTACCTTTTCCGTCCTTACCGCGGCGAAAAGGTCAGTTGGTTCAAGTCGCAGAGCCGTTCTGAGTGCAGTATTGGCGGATATGTCGCCCCAGTAGACCACTGCACGACTTCGTTTGCGCTCGCCCATAACATCACCTCCGTCATTGGCGAATTGGACATTCGCTGGCTTGAGGCTCTGTCCTCCGGCCAGTCCGACGGCATCCTAACCTTTCGCCTCGGGTTTGCCTAGCGTTCATTATGCGCATACTTCGTGATGTATACTGTTGGCACTATGGCCGGAAATGGGTCTGTGTTCGGGAATCTTGCGCTCGAGTTCGTGCGCGTGACGGAAGTGGGCGCGATTGCCGCTGCAAAATGGATTGGGAGAGGTGACAGCAAAGCCGCAGATCAGGCGGCGGTGGATGCGATGCGCGAGTACTTTAATACGATCGATTTCCGCGGCGTCGTCGTGATTGGCGAAGGCGCGAAGGACGAAGCGGCCGAGCTATACATCGGAGAGAAGCTCGGCAAAGGCACTGGTCCACTCTTTGAGATTGCCGTGGATCCGCTCGAGTGCACCAACTCCGTCGCATATGGACGCTCGAATGCGATTTCTGTCATCGCGACGGGCCCCGAGGGCTCGCTCTACCGCGCGGCCGACTCTTACATGGAAAAAATCGCGGTGGGGCCCGAGGCCGCTTCGGTAGTCGACTTAGATTCCACTCCCACCGAAAACGTGCGAAAAGTGGCAGGAGCGCTCGGGAAAGAAGTCTCGGAGGTCACCATCGCGATACTCGAGCGGCCGCGCCACGACGAGCTAATTGCCGAGGTGCGCACTACCGGCGCGCGCGTCCAGCTTTTTTCCGATGGCGACATCACGATGGCCTTGGCAACGTGTTTGCCTGCCAACCCCGTCGACATGTTGATCGGCATCGGCGGAAGCGCTGAGGCCGTCATCACCGCTGCCGCAATGCGCTGCCTCGGAGGCGAGATCATCTGCCGCTGGAAACCAAAGGACGAGAAGCACATCGCACGTCTCAAGGAAGTGGGCGTGACCGACTTCTCGACTGTTTTCAAATCTCACGACCTTGCGCGCGGGAAAGACCTGAGCTTTACTGCAACCGGCGTCATGAGCGGACCACTCGTGAAAGGAGTCACGGTCGGCGCAGAGCAGATTCTCACACACTCGGTCGTGATGACCTCGAATCCACGGACTCTCCGCTTTATCAAAACGCGACACATTACTTAGTAATTTTCAATTTCCAATAACCAATTCCCAATGAATTTTCAATATTCTAATTTTTAAATTAGGATTTAGTGCTTGTTTGAAAATTGAAAATTGATCATTGAAAATGTTTCTGTAAAGTTAACTACATATCCTATGGAGATCAACATCCTCGCACAAACAGCAAAAGCCATGGTAAGTGCTGGTAAGGGCATCATCGCGGCCGACGAAAGTTCGGGCACATGCAAGAAACGCTTCGATGCCGTCGGCGTCGAGTGCACCGAAGAAACCCGCCGGCAATATCGCACCATGATGTTCGAAACACCGGGCATCGAGCAATACATTAGCGGCGTCATTCTGTACGACGAGACAATCCGTCAGAAGGCTTCCGATGGAACTCCCATTGCAGATGTGCTTTCGAAAAAAGGAATTCTTCCCGGCATCAAGGTGGACACTGGTGCCAAAGACTTGGCGCTTCATCCAAATGAAAAAGTGACTGAGGGGCTCGACGGCCTGCGCGAACGGCTTGCGGAATACAAAACACTCGGCGCGAAGTTTGCGAAGTGGCGTGCGGTCATTACGATTGGCGAGTCCGCCGGCCGGCGGATCCCTTCCGAAGCATGCATCTTTGCAAATGCGCACGCGATCGCGCGGTACGCTGCACTCTGCCAAGAAGCCGATATCGTGCCCATCATCGAGCCGGAAGTTTTGATAGACGGTGACCACACGATTGAGCAATGTTTTGAAGCGGCCGAAACAACGCTCGAAGAAGTATTCGAAGAATTGAACCATCAAGGCGTCGCCCCCGAAGGGGCGATACTCAAAGCGAGCATGGTGATAGCCGGTAAAAAAGCCGCGAAGCAATCGAGTGTGGAAGAAGTCGCCGATCAAACGCTTCGTGTTTTAAACGCAACCGTGCCAAAGAATCTCGCCGGCATCGTCTTTCTCTCCGGCGGCCAAGGAGACGAGCAGGCAACGGCGCACTTGAACAAAATGAATCAATCAGGAAAACAGCCGTGGCCGCTCTCCTTTTCCTACTCGCGAGCCATCCAGAATCCTGTACTCAAAAAGTGGGCGGAGAATCCGAAAGCGAACGTCAAGGCCGCGCAGGACATCCTTCTCTCCCGCTCCAAAATGAACTCCCTCGCTTCACAAGGAAAATACTCCGACGAGCTGGAAAAAGAACGTCCCTATTGAAAATAGACCGCCTCGGGCGTGCCCGAGGCGGGGATGTCGTGCCATGTCACCGTGGATCACGTCTCGACGCCGCTTGACGCGCGATGATGCGAAGTCAAAGCAGATGCCGGCGTGTTGTTGAATGCGTCGTGCAGTTTGACGATGTCGACGCCGCTGACATTCATTAGAGCGATTTGCGTACGCCGGTCATAGACGCCGTTAGGCGGCACGCCGAGCTTCTCTTGAAGCCGCTTTACGGCTTCGCTTGTTGCATCGCCGTAGACACCGTTCACTTGCAACCGCTGGCCGAACCTGCCGGCCAGCAGAACGCCCTGAAGTGCCTTCACGAGACTGTGCCTGTCGTCACCCGGCTCGAGGATGTAGCTGATCATTAGCCTTACTCCCTCACCTACGTTTATGTTGAGCACATGCTCAACAGGAGAGATATTGCGTCGCAACTAGGTTCTTGTCAAATCATTACACTACTCCGAACTTTTTGCCGACTTCGGTGAACTTTTTGGCCGTTTTCTTATCTATTTTCTTGTAGGCCTCCATGATGCAATAGTTCGTGACCATGGCAAGACCATAGTCTTCCGCGAACTCTTCGGCCTCCGGACTGTTCACGCCCTCGGCGAGCCATATCGTTTTAATATCCCCGTGATCTACTACTTCCTGCATGTGAGATAGAGCCATATCGTTTTAATATCCCCGTGATCTACTACTTCCTGCATGTGAGATA
>MFLZ01000012.1:23851-24370 GCA_001781685.1 Candidatus Kaiserbacteria bacterium RIFCSPLOWO2_01_FULL_54_13 | reverse complement strand
GGCGGAAGGGTGTTATCTGCTGCGCAGAGGGCATTCCGCCCCGGGAGCACACTGCCATGATTCTCACGGCGCATAGACGGATTGGCGGTCAAACCCATCCGTTCGTTATCACGGTTCCGGTCCACGCAAATACGAAGTTGCAGGATTTGATCCTCAACGCCGAGGACGCGGTTCGTCCGTTGCGGGTCACCGGACACCAGCTTGACGCGCGTGTCTCTGTCGGATTCGAGGGACAAGCTTCACTGGAACCTTCGTTACCGCAGGTCTTTGTCATCGGCGAAATCGAAGCAGGGAAGCATCACGAGCTGTTCCGCGATTCGGGCGCAGCGATGAAGGCTCTCCGAGAAGTCGCGACGAGAATCGCGACCTACCTTCCGGCGAATCTCGCCGACAATGGTAAGCCGAATGGGCGCGTGGTGCGCATTCAGTACGGCGACACGGACGAGTATCTCGGACGCGATATTCACGTCGAGCAGGCAATATCTGCACCGGCGGGCTGACCAATGGTTCGAACACAGC
>MFLZ01000012.1:23236-23843 GCA_001781685.1 Candidatus Kaiserbacteria bacterium RIFCSPLOWO2_01_FULL_54_13 | reverse complement strand
CGAAGACTTTATATAACTTTACTCTGTTGATTCTTTCTTCTCTTCTTCTGCTTTCTTTTCTTCAAGGACTTCCGATTCGGGGGATTCCGACGGGACGTCGCGGTCCTGCTTGCCTTCTGCCTCGATATCCTCGTCGGTCTTTGGGAAACTCGTTGTCGGCGTTTCGCCAGGCGGGGTTGCTTGGGGTTTCTCATCTAGATGCTCGACGGCTTCTTTCTCCGCAACCTTTACACCACCTTCTTCGGTTCCGGCGATTTGTTCGCCGCCTGTGGAGCGGATATCTATCTTCCATCCTGTGAGGCGCGCGGCGAGGCGGACGTTTTGTCCGCCGCGGCCTATAGCGAGCGACTGCTGGTCTTCGGAGACCTGCACCACCGCGCGGTTCTCTTCTTCAAAAAGCTCGATGCCGAGCACTTGCGCGGGCTTCAGGGCTTCCTTCACATACTCGGAAGGATCTTCCGACCACTCGACGACGTCTATCTTTTCGCCGCCGAGCTCGGAGGTGACGACCGCGACACGGACGCCGCGCTGGCCAACCAATGCGCCGACTGGGTCGACATGCTCGTCGCTTGATTTGACCGCGATCTTGGCGCGGCTTCCCGGCTCG
>MFLZ01000012.1:17389-23224 GCA_001781685.1 Candidatus Kaiserbacteria bacterium RIFCSPLOWO2_01_FULL_54_13 | reverse complement strand
TTTACCTCTACGACTCCGCTTGCCATCTCGGGCACTTCCGCTTCGAAAAGTTTGGTGAGGAAGCGCGGGTGCGAGCGCGAGAGCCGGATAAAGGTGCCGCGCGCGCCTTCGTCCACCCGCAAAAGGAGAGCACGCACGCGCTCGCCTTGGCGGTAGCGCTCGCCGGGGATCTGCTCGTCATAGGGAAGTACGGCAGTGGCGCGGCCGAGGTCGATGAAAAGATTGCCTCGCTCGAAGCGCTGCACGTGGCCGGTCACGATGTCGCCCTCACGCTGGCCGTATTCGGAGATGATTGAGGCGCGCTCCGCTTCGCGCACCTTCTGCATGATGACCTGCTTCGCGGCCTGTGCCGCGATGCGTCCG
The DNA here is from genome assembly GCA_001781685.1 of Candidatus Kaiserbacteria bacterium RIFCSPLOWO2_01_FULL_54_13. Lineage (GTDB taxonomy): Bacteria > Patescibacteriota > Minisyncoccia > Phycocordibacterales > UBA2100 > UBA10103. The sequence goes on along the minus strand of MFLZ01000012.1, from coordinate 22,861 downwards.
AAATCCTCGCGCGTCTCCAAGGGGAAAGAAATCTCTTCGTCGAGCTGCGCGTCTTTTTTGATGCGCCGCGCGTCTTCGAGCATGATGTGCTGCTCGGGATTGAAGCGCGAGCGATGGTCCTCATCGGAGGTCGGCTCCTCTCCTTCCATCCGCACAAGCGAGCCGTCGACGACGATCTTCGCCTGACGAAATTCCATCTCGCCAGTGCCGGGATTGAATGTGGCGCGGATTATCTGCCCGCGCTTTCCGTACTCGCGGCGGTACGCCGCGGCGAGCGCCGTCGAGAGAGCTTCGATAACGCTCTCCCGTGAAATGCCACGCTCCGCTTGGAGCTCCTCGAGCGCGCTGTTCAAAGATTTGAGGTCAAATAGGCTCATAGGTGATAGGGAATAGGTTATAGGTTTTAGTAAAAATCAGGTCTCTAAAAAAACGTTCCGCCAACGGCGGAACCAATGCGAGTAGTATAGTCAGGTCTTTTTAAAAGTCAATGCGCGCGGATTACCCCTAGCCGCGCGCATTTGTTGAGCCACGGAGGGCCGTCATAAGGCAAGTGCTAGCAGGGCAACGAACAGGGCAAATATAATCATTGCTCCCAACTTGCGGCGGCGCTGCTTCCGAGTCTCTTCTCTTCCTACCTGCGTGACGCGGTCCAGTGTGGCTTCGAGTTCATCAGCTGCACGTTGCAACCGTTCTCGATCTTGCGGGGAGAGGCCGGTCATGGTGTCCTCTTACTTTTAGCGCGGAGCGCGTTGACTTTCGGAACGGTATTGTCCCGCGGGATTAGTAGCACAAAAACGTCAATGGTGTCTAGTTTTGGGTTATTGCTGGAAGATGTGGTGTGGTATTTGTTGACTTGCATGAATTCGAGTATTGTGCCGCCGGGAGCCATCACGGCAGCCCAAATGGAGGAAGCCATGCGATGGACAGCGTTGTGTTTGTTGATGTTCGTGGCCAGCAGCGCGCTGGCGGCCGAGACCAGCAAGCCCTCGAGACTGGAGGCAATTCCAGGGTCGGATCTCAAACGTGTGATTCTGACCGCAAAGGCGGCCGAACTGCTTGCCATCGAGACGGACGTGGTTCGCGAGGAGTCGCTGACGCGTGTGTCAGCGGCAAATGCAGTGAACACGCCGGAAGAGGTCCGCACGCAAAGGGTCGTCCCGTACTCGGCGGTCATCTACGACCCGCACGGGAACACGTGGGTCTTCACAAATCCCGAGCCGCTGGTGTACGTGCGGCACCGCATCGAGATCGGCTACATCAAGAGCGATCGCGCGGTTCTGAAGGAAGGCCCCTCGCCCGGCACCGCGGTCGTGACCGTCGGGGCGTCCATCTTGATGGGCATCGAACAGAAGTTCGGCCAGTAGCGGGCGGTGTACCTCGCAGGCTGGGCCTCTCGAAAACGAATTGTCAGGCGGCACATGATGCCGCCTGGGCTTTTATGCAGCTCTTCTCTTGCTGTTGCGTGAGAGTGCTAGACTATTGTCAATGGATGGGACCTTCAATAAAGAGCGGCACGGTGAGGAAAAACAGCTCTCATTTGATGAATTCATAGTGCACGCCGACAAATTTACCCTCTTTTTTGCGGGTATACCCCGCGAGCATGCGATGGGAGATATCTACAGAAGTCAACTAGTATATAAAGATTGTTTTGCCGCAGAATCGGAGTTCGAGAAGCTCGTCTCTGAACTCCAGAACTACGACCAAGCCCACGACCTAAGAAAACTTGTCGCGCGTAAGAACAAGGGAGAGGTCATTGGACCTGAAGACGAGCAAGTATTGCAGAAGCTGTACGAGGCGTACGGCATGATGCGTCGGTACGCGAAGCACGATAGAGAACTCTTTGGGGAGTAGTTCTCATATATGATACATCTCCAACGCACACCTTAAATCGGACGCTTGACGATATTTCCAAAGTAGCTACAATGGCTCTTATGGCCAAAGTAACTATCATACCGGCAAGGGAGGCGAAAAATCGCTTCGGCGAGCTCTTGGATTCCGTCCAGCGGCAGCCTGTCATTATTACGAAGAAAGGACGTCCGGTTGCCCGAATGATCGCGTTCGTCGACCCGAAGCGTTTTCGGGAAGTCGAGGACCAGATCTGGGGAGAGCGTGCGATGAAGGCCGAGAAAGAGGGTACTATTGGCGTTGCCGCATCGCGGCGGCTGATGAAACGTATTCTCGATGCTGACACTAGATCTCGGTAAACAAGCCGACCGCTTCATTCAGAAGCTACCACAGAAGCACGCGGCGCAAATCATGCGCAAACTTCTTGAGTTGCAAACAAATCCCTATCCGCCCGACCACAAACTGCTCCGTGGTTTTTCGTACTTGTATTCTCGCGTTGATAGCGGAGAGTACCGGATTGTGTACATGGTTAAAAGTCCGCTGATCATCGTTCGTATTGTTGGCAAACGTAACGACAATGAGGTGTACAAGCGGTTGAAGCGGATGGACGGCTGATCGGCGGTGCTATAATTTCCTGTATAGATATTTCTGTTCACTGTAAACTGTTCACTATGTATATAAGCGACACACACTTGAAATCCTTTCTCGCCGACGCGGGCTTGGTCTCCCAAAAAGATTTTGATGCTGCAGAGATCGAGGCGAAGGAAACAGGGAAGCAGGTGGGAGAGATCCTCACCTCGCACAATGCAATCGGAGAGGACGAGCTCCGGCGCACGTATGCGTATATTCTCGGAATTCCCTTCGTCTCTCTTGCAGGTACGAACATCAAGTACGACACACTCTCCCTTATCCCTGAACCTGTCGCGCGGCGCAACAATATCATCTCCTACGTGCACAAAGGCGACGAGCTCGAGGTGGCGATGCTCGACACTGATGATCTTGCGGCGATTGATTTCATAAAGAAAAAGACGCGCCTCAAGATCCTTCCGCGCCTCACAGACGCGGCCTCGATCAAGCACGCCTTGAAGCAGTACCAACAGGGTCTGAAGAGCAGTTTGGGCGATGTCATCCAGAAGGAAACGGAGGCTCTTGCGGCAGGCGGCAAAGTAAAAGAAGAAGACTTGCGACAGATCGCCGAAGGCACCTCTGCGGTGCGCATCGTCGATACACTCATTCGGCACGCGAACGCGCAGAACGCCTCCGACATTCACATCGAACCGATGGAAGAAACACTTCTCATCCGCTACCGCATCGACGGCATCCTGCATGACGCGATGGAGCTCCCGAAGCATGCGGCTCCCGCAATCACGGCGCGCATCAAGGTCTTGGCGAACATGCGCCTCGACGAGCACCGCTTGCCGCAGGATGGCCGCTTCGGCGCGGAGGCGGGCGGGGAGAAGATCTCCTTTCGCGTCTCCGTGCTCCCCACCTACTACGGCGAGAAAATCGTGATGCGCCTCCTGCGAGACTCGATCTCCGGCTTCACCTTGGAGTCCATCGGCTTCCATGGCGTTGCCTTGGAGCGCATGCACGAAGCGATGCGTGCGACGACGGGGATGATTCTCGCATGCGGTCCCACGGGCGCCGGCAAGTCGACTACGCTCTACACGCTCCTCGACATCGTGAACACGCCAAACGTCAACATTTCCACGATTGAAGACCCTATCGAGTACCAGATGAAGCGCGTGAATCAAACACAGGTGCGTCCCGACATCGGATTTACCTTCGCAAACGGCCTGCGTGCGCTCGTGCGGCAAGACCCCGATATCATCATGGTAGGCGAGATACGTGACAAGGAAACCGCGAGTCTCGCCATCAACGCCGCGCTTACCGGACACCTCGTACTCTCGACCTTGCACACCAACTCCGCCGCAGGCGCCATCCCGCGTCTCCTCGACATGGGGGTGGAGCCTTTCCTCTTGGTTTCCACGCTTCGTATTTGTATAGGCCAGCGGCTTGTGCGCGTCTTGACCTCAAGCAAGGAGAAGTACGAGCTCTCGCGCGACGCGCAGATACAGCTTGAAAAATCGATCGACGCCGGAGCTGTTTTGAAAGCGCTCAGGGATGAGAAGGTAGCCTCCAAGGACGCGGCGTGGAAGAACGTTTCGTTCTACAAGCCGAAAGAAACAACCGAATTTCCTTCGGGCTACTCGGGCCGCAAGGGCATTTACGAGGTCTTACCCATGACTTCGACCATAAAGGAGCTCGTGATGAAAAACGCGACCGCGGACGAAATCGAAAAGCAGGCGCGCTCAGAAGGCATGCTCACAATGCCCGAAGACGGCATCTTTAAGGCAGCTCAAGGCCTCACGACAATCGAAGAAGTCCTGCGCGTGGTGACGGAGTAAAAGATAAGCGAGATTAAGACAACGTCTTCTTGAGGTCGGGGATATCTTGGAGAACTGTCTGCCAAACGATATCGAGGTCGACGTCGAAGTAGTCGTGAATTGCGCGGTCGCGAAAACCGGTAATCTCTTTTCACGGAAGCTTTGTCGATGCTTTCGCCTGCGCCGAGACCCTTTTTGCCATCTCTCCGATGAGCATGAGCTGGAGAATGACGGCACTTTGTGTTTTCTCGTCTGAAGCGAAATCTTCCGCTTTCATATCTGCGGTGAACGATTCGATCTTGCGGATTGCATCTCGCATGCGATCGAAGTACAGCACGTCACTCTTCATAGATGACCTGAAGATCTTTTTCGATGTGCGGTTTGAGGAGGACCGCTGTCTTCTCTGTGAGGACGTCAACCGGGCAATCAAGCACCGTCTCTAGCTGATTGATAAATCTCATGTAGTCGATGATTCCCGGCACTTTTTTGAACCGAACGAGGAGATCAACGTCACTCTTTTTCCCAGCGGTGCCCCGGACGGAAGAGCCGAAGACAGATGCACGTGCAACGCCATGCGAGCGCAGCACCGGAGATGCTTTTTTCTTGATATCTTGAACATTCATGGATGCATTCTAGCACAGCGCGAAGGTATGCTCACGATGCCCGAAGACGGCATATTTAAAGCGGCCCAAGGCCTCACGACAATCGAAGAAGTCCTGCGCGTGGTGACGGAGTAGCGCTTCAGCGCACTAGTTGACTTAGACACTGTTTTATATTTGTATCCCCTTGGTAATCATCGCCTGCGGTAGGCGATGGTGCGAATAAGGGAGGAACCAACCAATGCTTCCACTTTTCACTCTTGGCGGGTTCTTGGTGGCTGCCGCCGCGGCGACGATTCACTTCGGTTCGAATGTGGGATTTCCGGTTCCCAACTTCTTCGGGCCGGCACTTCCGTTCATGAATGTGTTCGGTCCGACACTCTTTGTGCTCGGCGTAATCGCGCTGAAGCATCACTGGGCCGGACTGGTGATTTCTGGCGGCTCTCTCGCCGGCGCGGTGATTGTGCTCGCGGGAATACCAACGACGTCCACGTACCCATCCTGGCTCGAACCACAGGTGTACCCTGTGGGCGTCGCCTCGATGATGATCGCAATTGCGACAGCGTTCCGCATGAACGGGAAGTAGCGGTATGTCCGCCTCTTCCTTTCGACGAAGCCCGACACACCAGTCAGGCTTCGTT
>MFLZ01000012.1:12634-17291 GCA_001781685.1 Candidatus Kaiserbacteria bacterium RIFCSPLOWO2_01_FULL_54_13 | reverse complement strand
CGGAATCGCGGAGGCGCAGGATCGTTTTGAGCTCTACTCGATCGTCCGGCGCGAAGGCGGACGCATTGTTGCGTTGACCGAGGAGGGGGCCAATAACTGGCTTTCTCTCAGGTATTGGAATTCGAAGCTCACGACGGTGAAGGAGTACGACAAAATCCTCTTCGCGCGGAACTTGGGCGCAATGCTCTCTGCCGGCTTGGCGCTCGCCCGCGCTCTCTCGGTGATGGAGCGGCAGACCAAGAATCCGAAGTTTGCGTACATCGTGACCCAAATCGCGAGCGACGTGCGCCGCGGCGGAACGCTCCATGAGGCGTTTTCAAAATTTCCTCACTTCTTCTCCAAGCTCTTCATCGCGATGGTGCGCTCCGGAGAAGAGGGAGGGAGCCTGCCGGACTCGCTTTCGGTCGTTTCCGATCAGATGGAGCGTATGTACCAGCTCAAGAAAAAGATCCGCGGTGCTCTCATCTACCCAGCGATCATCGTCATCGTGATAATTGGAATCGGAGTCCTCATGATGATGTACGTCGTGCCCACGCTCGCCCAAACTTTTGCCGAGATGAACGCGGAGCTTCCGCGCTCGACGCAAGTCATCATTGCAATCAGTAACTTCTTGGTGGGGTATACGGTGCTTGCGATCGGAGGCGCGATTGCATTGCTCGCGCTCATCTATGCGGGTGTACGGACACCTATGGGTAAGCGCGGAGCAGACCTCCTCTTCATCCATATGCCACTGATCGGGAAGATGGTGCGCGAGGTCAACGCTGCGCGCACCTCGCGCACACTCGCCTCGCTACTCTCTTCAGGTGTCGACGTCATCTCTGCGCTCGAGATCACGGCGGAGGTTGTGCAGAACTCGTACTTCCGCGACATCATCAAAGATGCGGGGGTAAGTGTGGGCCGTGGTGAGCCCTTGTCGGCGGCATTCATGCGTCGCGACGATCTCTACCCGGCGTTTGTGGGCGAGATGATGGCCGTGGGCGAGGAGACTGGCGCCTTGGCGGAGATGCTCAAGCGCCTTGCCCTCTTTTATGAAGACGAAGTGGATAGGAAAACCAAAGACCTTTCGACTGTAATCGAGCCCTTCCTCATGATCGTCATAGGCTCGGCGGTGGGATTTTTTGCGGTTTCGATGATTACGCCTATCTACTCGCTATCTCAAAACATCGGCTGATGTTTTGAGATAGCGAGAAGTTCTAAGTTCCAAAAACCAAATCACAAACAATATCTAAATTCCAAATGTTTAAAACTCGAAACAGGTTTTCTTCACTTGGTCATTGGAGCTTGTTTGGTACTTGGTACCTGAGATTTGGAGCTTATCAACGTGGCGTCACGTTGATTGACACCGTCGTCGGAAGCGCCTTGATGCTCGTCATTTTCATGGGCATTGCGGCGGTCTTTCAGCTTTCGATTGACGTTGTCACAAACAACAGAGCGCGCGCGGGCGCGATTGCGCTCGCAAACGAGCGCATGGAGTACTTGCGGAGCCTCTCGTACACTCAGATCGGCGTCATCGGCGGGATCCCTGCGGGAAACGTGCCGCAAGAGGAGAGTGTCACCTTGAGCGACATAGGCTACACACGTCGCACGATGGTTCTCTATTCAGACGATCCCCAAGACGGCCTCGGCGGGGCCGACCAGAACGGCATTGTCGCGGATTATAAAACCATCCGCGTCGAAGTGCTGTGGACCTCGCGACAGGGCGAGCGGAGCGTCATTCTCGTCGGGCGCGTATCGCCCTTGGGGGTCGAATCTGCGGTTCCCGGTGGCACGTTGACACTCGATGTGGTGAATGAAGGTGCGACTCCGGTTGCCGACGCGCAAGTCGATATCATAAACACCGGCACGGTACCCGCGATAAATATCCGAACATACACGAACTCAAGCGGTATTGTCTCATTCATCGGAGCGCCGGCCGCGAGCAACTACCAGATAACAGTCTCGCGTCCCGGGTACTCCACTACGCAGACCTACCCAGTGACTCCCGAGAATCCAAACCCCGACCCGCGCCATCTCACAGTCGTGAACGGCCAGACGACGTCGCAGTCGTTCACCATCGACCTCGTCTCGACGAAGACGGTACGAACCTTCAAACAGATTGTTCCGGTGACGTGGGATGATCCCTTTGCAAACGAGAGTCTCGTGGCGACCTCGACTGATGTCGAGATTCTCGGAGGGGAGGTGAAGCTCGCGGGCTCCTCGCCTTATCCCTCCTCAGGTTTTCTTCAGTCTGTCTCGCTCTCCTCACCTCTTCTTGCCGGCTGGAACTCGCTCTCATGGATTGACACAACACCCGCGCAGACGGATGTCCTCTACCGTATCTATGACGGCTCGGGAGCGATTGTGCCTGACAGCGTGCTTTCTGGAAACAACTCGGGATTTTCGGTATCGCCACTCGATTTAAGCGCGATCTCAACTTCAACTCACCCGCAGCTGCGCATTGGCGCCACTCTCTCTACGAACGATCCGGATGTCACGCCCTCGATACAGTCGTGGGAACTTGAGTACGACTACGGACCGGAGCCGCTACCGAATCTCTCCTTTCAAATGCGGGGCAACAAAACGATAGGCAACAATCCGACTGTCAATAAATACGATCAAACGCACGGAAGTGGTGCCTCTGCCATGCTCACGCTCTCGAACATCGAAGCGGATACATACACGCTCTCGGTCGCCACCTCAACGGGCTACTATATAGCTGAGGCTTGCAATCCGCAGCCGGAGGCGCTCCTTCCCAACACATCGCAGACGACGAGCCTCTACGTACTTCCCGACACAGATCACTCGCTCCTCGTTGACGTGCGCGGGAGCGCGGGAGCGCTTCTCGAAGGAGCTTCGGTGAATCTCGTCAAAACCGGCTACGACGTGACGCTCTCTACTTCTTCGTGCGGGCAGGCGTTCTTCGAGGATCTCTCGAGTGCCACCTATTCCATTTCTGTCTCGAAGGCGGGATACCAGACCTACAGCAACACCGACGTCGGCGTGTCGGGTCTCTCGAGACTCTCGGTATCGCTGAATAGTCTGTAGTTCGTAGAACGTAGTTTGTAGAAAAGTCATGGAATACGCAAACACAACATCGAGGACTACATACTACGTACTACGTACTACGAACTCGAGCGCGCGCGGCGTGACGGCAATCGAAGTGTTCGTTTGGATCGCGATCTTTATCGTAACGATGCTCGCAATCGTATCGACGCTCCTCTATTTCTATCGCACCAACAGGTACACCATCGAGCAGGCGAGCGCCGTCACCTCGGCACAGCGCGGGCTTGAGCAAGTGGTGAAAACGATACGCGAGGGGGCGTACTCGAGTCAGGGCGCTTTCCCTATTGTCTCGATTTCGGCGAACGACTTCGTGTTTTATGCGGATGTCGACAGCGACGCTCTTATAGAGCGCGTGCACTACTATATAGAGGGCACGAATCTGATGCGCGGCGTCATTGAAGCGACGGGGAATCCCCCCGATTACACGGGGGGAGAAGCGGGCAGTGTTGTCGCGGAATATGTGCGCAATATCGATCAGAGCATCACGACCTTCCGCTACTATGATGAGCTCGGGAGCGAAATAACGAACTATGCCAACTGGACCGCGGTCCGATTCGTGAAGGTGACGCTTGCGGTGAATGTCATAGTTGCAACACTCCCCAACCAGCTCACGCTCAATTCTTCCGCGGCAATCCGCAACTTGGCGGGAAAGTAAACAGAAAACAGCCAACAGTATGAGTGAACAGAAAACAGAAAACAGAAAACAGAAGAACTTCCTCCACGCTGCTCGCTGTTCACTACTCACAATTCACTGCCGCGCTTCGCGAGGCATGACGATGATCCTCGTTATCGGCTTCATGGGAGTTTTCGCTCTCCTCATGGCCGCAGTCTCAAGCTACACCTTTCAGCAATCGAAGTACGGGCGCGTACTCTACGGTCGCGAGCAGGCGCTCAATATCGCTGAAGCGGGCCTCGAGTACTACAAGTGGTTTCTGGCGCACAACCCAACGATTATGACGAGTGGCGCAGGACTCGTCTCTCCCTACACGTATAGCGTGAACGATCCGGAAGGAGGGTCGCTCGGGAGCGCAAACGTGACGGCATCGGCAAGTCTCCAGTGTGGTGCGGTGCAGTGGATTGATCTCACGTCTAGCGGAGCGGCAAGCGCGAATCCCGGATTTCCACGCACGCTCTCCACGCGCTACATGCGCCCGTCGGTTGCGGAGTACTCATACGTCGTGAACACGAATGTGTGGGCGGGGGCAAGCCGCACAGTGCGCGGACCGTATCACTCGAATGGCGGCGTGCGCATGGACGCGACGCACAACTCCGACGTGACGAGCTCGGTTGCGACGTGGAATTGCACGAGTGGCTATGGCTGCAATCCCACGCAGAGCAGCGCGCCCGGAGTTGTCGGGGCAGGATCGAATCCTGCACTCTGGACGTATCCAGTGCCCACGGTGAACTTCGCAGGTATCGCGGTCGACTTCACCGACTTGAGGACCAAAGCGCAAACGCAAGGCGGCATCTATTATCCTGCCGCATCGGGATCTGTGAACAGCAGGGGATACCACCTCATCTTCAACGCGAACGGGACAGTGACGATCTACCGCGTGACCGGGACGAATGGGTATCAGAGCTACTCAAGTCAGTTCAGCTATGGCACCGAGTACAG
>MFLZ01000012.1:10780-12584 GCA_001781685.1 Candidatus Kaiserbacteria bacterium RIFCSPLOWO2_01_FULL_54_13 | reverse complement strand
TTACTCTGCGACGAGTCCCGATGCATACCTTAACGGCAACATCTACTATGCGGCGTACGACGGTACCGACGGCCTCACGCTCGTTGCGGAGCGCAACGTCTTAATCCCGCTCATTGTTCCCAACGTGATGGAGATACATGGCATCTTTATCGCCCAGAGCGGGCACTACGGGCGCGATTTCTTTTCCACTAGCGATCTTACTTCGCAGTACGATCAGTACGTGACGAGAAATCAGCTCACGACCGTGGGTACTGTCGTCTCGAATGGCCGGACCGGGACTGCATGGTCGAACGGCACGGGATTCCAGACGCGCCTCGATTATTATGACCAACAGCTCGCGTTCTCTCCGCCCCCGTTTACTCCGACTGCATCAACGGACTACAAGTTTGCGCTCTGGCGGGAGCAGTAAGGGGCACTCGCAGACACAAGCGACTTTGGAGCCGCATATTTTCCTGTTGGAAAATTGCTCCCGCTCGGCGCCTCCGCGCCTCCGCGAAGACTCCAAAGTCGCTCATGCCTGCTCGCTAAGGTAGGGGGAAGAAATGATACAATCCGCACATGAAAACCATCGTGGTTGCCAATTGCCCAAGCACCAACACTTCGGATCGGAAAATCTCGTGTTGGTGCTGGGCTCCGCTCGCTAGCGCTCGCTTCGGAAAATGAATCGTATGGTTGCGAAGACGATTGTGGTGGCCAATTGGAAAATGAACCCGGGTTCGTTTCGCGAAGCGAAGAAACTTTTTGATGCTGAGAAAAAAGCTGCTGAGAAAGCGCGTGGAGTGAGTGTCATTGTCGCGCCGCCCGCGATTTTTTTGCGCGAACTCTCGCAAAGCTATCGCGGATCGAAGGTTGCATTTGCCGTGCAAAATGCGCACTTTGGGGCGGGCGGCGCGTACACGGGTGAGATTTCGCTTGCGCAGACAAAAGACGCGCGCGCTAGATACGTGATTGTCGGCCACGCTGAACGACGCGCGGAGGGCGAAACCGACGACGACACGAGGAAAAAAGTCGCGGCCGCGCTTGCCTTGAAGATGACGCCGATTCTCTGTGTCGGTGAGTCGTCGCGTACTGGAGGCGGCGAGCAATTCAACGTCGTTCGCGAGCAGCTACGAGTGGGCCTTGCGGACGTTGCCGCTTCTGCCTTGGGCCGCGTTCTAATTGTCTATGAGCCTCTCTGGACGATAGGGGCAAAGACCACAATGAACCCGCGCGAGATGCACCAAATGGCGATTTTTATGCGCAAGTGTGTCGTGGATTCCCACGGCGAGGGGGGTCGCTCGCTCAAGATCCTCTATGGCGGCTCTGTGGATGAAAAGAATGCGGGTGCAATGCTGCGCGACGGTGATGTGCGCGGGTTTCTCGTAGGCCGCGCGAGCGTGAATGCTCTAGAGTTCGGGAAACTCTTAGAAGCCATCGAACGCGCGCAATGAATCCCGCCCTTTCACATTCCTTAGACATGCTTTCTTTTATCAATTCAGAAAGGGCGGGATGAAATGCATAGATGATTTGCCGGCGAGGGAATTAAAAGGCAAGCGCATACTAGTTCGTAGCGATTTCAACGTTCCCATAGGTAAAAACGGCGAAGTTGCCGACATGTTTCGTCTCGAGCAGGGTTGGAAGACGGTGCAGTACCTCTCGGAGAAAGGGGCGAAAGTGATAGTCGTCTCGCATATCGGCCGTGATCCCGAAGAGACAATCGAGCCCGTTGCACGCGCGATGAAGAAGTTCGGCTCGGTGGTTTTTGCAGCTGACCTTGTCGGCCACGCGGCGCGCGGAGCGGTCGCTTCGATGCGTGATGGCGAGA